>NZ_JBITWA010000008.1:0-185891 GCF_044543425.1 Bacillus sp. NPDC077411
GCAAGTACGGTAATTAACAGTAATGATAATAAACCACCTGCACCTGCATTAATAGGTAAAAAGAGTACTCCTGCTCCAATTGCTGTTCCAAAAAGGCTCAATGCCCAGGTAGTATCCTGTTTATGCCACTTTTTAGGGTCTGGATATTTCTCATTTTTTACTGCAGTATTTTCAGCTTGAAATTCTATTGTTTTTGCAGTATTCCCATTCATATAATAATTCCTCCTTGTATCCTATTCTTACGTCCCTTTTTAAGGCTTAGGAATATAGACTATTCTTGAAAAATGAATTGCTTCCAAGGTGTGCCACATATTCGCTAGTCATCAACCTGATGGATTTGTTAGCGTTCACAAAACATTTTAATTGCATAGTAGTATATTTTAGTAATAATGGCTCTCAATATACAGGCATCCTTAGGAGAACAATAGAGAATAGGATTGTTAAGTATTTCACAATATTTCTGATAATTGTTTATCTATTTAATTGTTTCTCTCCAAAAATTTTACTTTTAATGGCAATCCCTGTAGGTGTGACCGCAACTCCGCCTAAACCTGTCTCTCTTAATTCGCGAGGCATCTGTCTTCCAACTCTATACATCGCTTCAATAACTTCGTCAGCATTGATGATATTGTTTACGCCGGCTAATGCGATGTCCGCTGCCGCTAAAGCATTTGCCGTTCCAATGGCGTTTCTCTTTACACAAGGAATTTCTACCAAACCAGCAACCGGATCACAAACTAAACCGAGTAAATTTTGTAATGCGGTTGAGAAAGCTTCAGAAGATTGCTGCGCTGTTCCTCCGGCAGCTTCTACCGCCGCTGCAGCCGCCATTGCTGAGGCACTGCCTACTTCAGCTTGACATCCTCCGTACGCTCCAGAAATACAAGCGTTATTTGCGACAATCGTTCCAAATAACGCTGAAGTGAATAGAAAATGGATCATATCTTCATGACTTAACTGTAACGTATCCTTTATACTAAATAGGACTCCCGGGATCGTCCCGCTCGCACCTGCTGTTGGAGTTGCACAAATAGCCCCTAATGAAGCATTTACTTCATTAACACCGATAGCACTTTGAATCCCTAACACCATCAAATCTCCAGAAAGAGTTTTTCCTTTTTCTCGATATTTTTTTATTTTAACAGCATCGCCTCCGGTTAAACCGGTCGGAGAAAATACCCCGTCGCCCTCAATACTTTTATTTATGGAATTTTCCATAGTTGCTAAATTTTTTTTCATTTTGCTCCAAACTTCTTCATAAGAAGTTTTAGTTTGTTCAATTTCCTGTCCGATTGCTAATTCATAAATTGGCTTTTGCTTTTTATTAGCTGCATCTACAATTTCTTTTATGGACATATACATATTTTTCACCCCTTAATGTAACTAAAGAATAATGATATTAGCTATACTGCTTAAACTTCTAAGTTCCTTCTGAGCATCACCAGGTAATAGCGAATCCAAAGCGAATGCGTATAAATATTTTCCGTTTTCTTCTAAACTATGAAAGTCGTTAATTTCCACATCATATTGTTTAAAGATCCTGCGTAAGACAAATTCAAAGTCAGCTCTTTCGGAAATCGTAATAATAACTGGCAATGGCCCCTGCAGATCTAAGCTAAATCCGTCAATTTCAACATGTTTGACTTCAATTAATCCGCCGCCGACCGAAATACCCATCGTTCTAATACTTCGACTTTCATCCTCTAAATACAGATCTGCCGTATTTGGATGACCAGCAGGACTATCACCTGCTTTTTCAATAAAGGTAATGTCCATTCCTTTAGATTCTGCTATTTTAATAGCATCTGGCACTCTGCTGTCATCGGTAGCAAATCCTAATATCCCAGCAATAATTGCAAAATCAGTTCCGTGTCCTTTATGGGTTTCAGCAAATGATTCATAATACTTTACCACGACTTTTTTTGGAAGACCTTGAAATAATTTATTGGCAACTGCTCCAATAGCTAAAGCACCTGCAGTATGTGAACTTGAAGGACCTATCATTACCGGTCCAATCACATCAAAACAACTTTTGTATTTAACAACTTTTTTTTCTTTAATAGATGCTACATTCATGTTCATATAAGCACCCCCATAATTTATTATTTTTAATTACAGTTGAATCTAAGTTATTAGAATGACCAATTTAACATATGCTCCATCTGATAGCGCTTTCATTTTTATGTGAAATAAATTTTCCTTCTGATCGTACACCTTTTGTAAAGTAATCGTATCAGTATGTCCAATTTTAGAAGATTACTTGCAAGGTCTTTAGAATTTTTGCGCCATAACCAGGTTTGATATTTTCTCCGGAGGTAATAGATTATCTCTCGACGCCCTCATTATAACTTGTATATTTATGAATTTAATATTTTTTTGTTTTTAGAAAGATTGAATAAACAGAATCTTGAATAGATAATAAATTACACTTGGCATGTAGCAATTGTGTCCATTGTTTGAAGCTGTATTAGTTAGTAGAAAAGCAAAAATAATACAGAGTTCTTTTGATTAACACATTGATTATATTGGAAAATTATTATAAAGATACTTATATTTTGCTTTGTAGAAACATCTTATTTTAGACGTGAAATCTGTTATAATAAATGATTAATGTAGATGGAAAGGAATAAATTAAGGAAATATAAGATCCTTTTTGAATTTTTATTATTTATATCGCGTTTATATACATTTTTCAGAAAAAAGGAACTTCTTTTTTATAAATCTTGGACATACATCTCGCTGCCTTTCTTTGTTTTCAAACTTTGCACGTAGCAGGAAAAGGCCCTGACCGCTACTATACATAACCAGTCCCTCTCGATCACTTAAAAAATGCTTTTCTATCGGTTTTTCATAGAGTGACTGAGTAGTTACGGTATATTTAATTTTGTGTATCTTGATTTTATTGAATATTCAGTTAAATATTGGTAGAATTTATATAGTAATTTTTGGAAGGGTAAGATATATAGGAGGGGCGGGGAGTATGAAAACAATCACAATCCTAAAAATAACCACGGCGATTATGCAACTCATTCTAGCTGTAGCTGGTATTCTTTGTTTGAGTTCACTACCGAGTTTGTTTAAAGGAATGGAAATTGATATAAGTAATTATTTCAAAGCTCTTGGGGATTTATGTAAAAAGCTATTAGATTTTTCTCATTTGACGTATGGGAAAGGTTTACGGCCGATATTTCCGCAAATTTTTGAGTTTTATTGGCAGTCTTTGTGGTTATTTATGCTGGCACTTTTCATTTCGGTTGTATGTGCTTTTTGTTTTACCTATCTGATTATTCGCTTTTTCTATGAGAAATTGAAAAGAATGAAGTTTGTGTTAGTTATATTAGAATCAGTACCTGATTTGTTCATTATTATGTGTTTTCAAATTTTGGTGCTGTGGTTATTTCAAAAAACGGATATTATGGTGTTTAATATTGCCACTACATGGCAGAAGAAGTCCATTTTGATGCCTGTTGTTTGTTTAAGTATTCCCCCCACGATTATGTTAACTCGTATTTTCCTGCTGCAAGTAGAAGCAGAGCTACAAAAAGATTATATTGCGTATGCTCATGCGAAAGGTTTGAATTTCTATCACATATTTCGTCATCATGTGCTCCGCAATGTGTTGTTTACGATGTTCCATTATTCAAAGACGATTGTATGGTTTATGTTTTCTAATCTGTTGATGATTGAATCTTTGTTTAATGTTCCTGGTATTGTGTATTTTGTTTTGAAATATCCGTTTCCAGAAGTGTTCGTTGTGACACTTTTATTGTTATACATTCCGTTTTTCATTATTTACAAAGCGTACGATTTATTTGTACCTGCTGTTATGAGAGGAGAGGAGTGTAGGTGATCAAACATCTTGTACGAGAAAAGCAATTTTTGTTTAGTTTCTTGTTTTTAATCATACTGTTACTTGCTAGTATTGCGAATACGATCTTCAATGATGGGCAAATTAGGCAAGTGACGGCCCTTTATGAGAACGGGAACCTGATTGGAGCGCCGCCATTTCCCCCATCTACTCATTTTTTGCTAGGTACTGATATGCATGGATATGATTTACTTCATGTCATTATACAAGGTGCAAAGTTTACCATTGGTTTATCGGCTTGTATTGCCATGCTTCAGGTCGGATTTGCAATTGTGTTTGGCGTCGGAATCGGTACGTTTCTGAAAAGCTGGAGCAGTAAGATTGAAGCGTTTTTTGATAGTTTTACGATTATGCCGCTGACGATTATAGCGTACTTCTTGCTAGTAAATGTGATGTCGATGCCGATAGATGGATTTCAGCAGCCGTTTTATCAACGTGCTCTTTTTGAAATGTTTATTCTTACCATTCTTGCACTTCCTACAACGTCTTTTTATGTAGCGAACGAAGTAAAAAAACTATTCACAACAGAGTTTGTGGAAGCTGCTTCTGTATTAGGCGGATCAAAATTTCATATTTTACGTAAACATATATTCCCGCAGCTTCGCTCTACATTAGTCATCTTATTAGTTCAGCAATTCAATAAAGTTCTTCTCGTTTTGGCGCATTTAGGAGTATTGAAGATGTTCTTTGGCGGAACAGTTATTGATCACAGTCCTGCAAAAGAACCGCCGCGAACGTTATCATTTGAATGGTCTGGGTTAATTGGAGATACGTTTCATATGCTTTCTGTTCACCCTTGGATTGCTCTCGTTCCAATTGTCTTTTTCTCTTTAACAGTCGTTGCTGCTAATTTGATGTTAGTAGGATTACAAAATGCACTTGAAAAATCAAGTGCTTCAAAAGTGCAGAAAGTAGCATATGATCTAGTGGAAGAAAAACAGACTTCTAATTTTTGAGACTGATATAAGTCGTTGCTACTCGCTTTCTCCCTTTGTTTTAAACTTTGCACGTGGCAGAAAAAGGTCCTGACCGCTTCTATGCAAGGCCAGCTGCTCTCGCCCATTTAAAAAAAGTAAGGTTTTTAATAAAAAAAGCCCGATACAATATCGGGCTTTTTTATATGATTAAATACTCTTGCTTATAAAGTTCATTTCTTTTTGTAATTTCATAAACGAACGGTACATGCCAATTCTCCAAGAGACGATCATCGCAAAGGCAAGTAAGAAGAACATACCACTTAATTGTCCTAAATCAATTGATTGACTTAAATATTCTTTCATACCGATGCGGACAGCAAGTAAACCGACTAAAATAAAGATAAACGCTTTAGAAGGTATTAAAAAGATGTCTTTTCCGCGTATTTCAAATTTTGATGTTTTAATAAGAAAAATAGAGAAAAATAAACCAACGATAACTGCTTCTATAATTTCAGTTGATGTTAAGCGAAATTCTGGCAAGATGTACATACATGCTCC
This sequence comes from Bacillus sp. NPDC077411, assembly GCF_044543425.1. Lineage (NCBI taxonomy): Bacteria > Bacillati > Bacillota > Bacilli > Caryophanales > Bacillaceae > Bacillus > Bacillus sp. NPDC077411. The sequence continues at coordinate 5,344 of NZ_JBITWA010000008.1, forward strand.
CGTACTCATAAAAAATGGCGGGAGTATAATTTTTTTCAGTGTTACAGGTTTCTTTGCTGATTTTAAGCGAAGGAACATCATTCCAACAGCCATACAAAGAGCAACAATACTCGATAGAACAGCTAAGTTCATGTTTGACCTCCTTTTATCCTTTGAACGATTTTTTTAATAGAATCATAAACCAAACGAGAGCGATACCAATGATCGTATGAGACATTCCAGCAATATGACTTAATCCTTTAAAATCAGTTCCATTGAGTTGAAGAAGTCCGCGGGTCGCCATTGAACCAACTGTTAAAACTAATCCTAAATTATAGACGATGAACCACATGTTAAAACTTTTTGCCTCATGGACTGCAAATAATTTCGATAGAGCTAAGGCAAGTAAGAAGAATATAAATCCAAGAACTAGCACATGTGTGTGCAACTTGTATAGCGAAGTCGTACCTTGAATTCCTTGCGCTTTTGAATATTCTCTCGCGAATACACCTGATAATAGGCCAATAATTAAATAAGTGAATGCTGCATTATATAACTTTTTCATCATATACCTCCTAGGTAGCATTAGCAATGTTTATTTTTGGATAGTAGGCTGCGATTATTAGTGGTTTGTCATTCCGTATATAAGACCAGAAATATATGGGATCAGCCAAATGAACCAGACGATAACACTTAGCTTGTGGAATGTTGTCATCATTTTTGTATCTTTTTTGATTAATACAATTGTTGCCCAAACAGCATGGAATAACATTAGTAAAATTGCTGCTAGACCTGTGATTCCGTGGAAACTGAACAGGGAACCTGCTTCTGCCATTTTTTCCATTAATGTCGTTCCGAGTGTATCACAGACGAGGCCGAGCCAAAAAATGACGACATGCCAAGGTTTTAATGTCTTTTGGAATTTTTCACTCCATACGCCAATTGTATAAAAAATGAGTGCAGCTGTAATACATGTAATAGCAGATGCCAACACGTTCATCATTCCTTTCTAACTGTCATGTTCCTTATATAAATCATGTTACATGGGAATTATGAATAGAATATGAACGCAATATTACATATGAAATTGGCGTCATTATTATATTTAAATTGTATTATGTTGTAAACAAAAAATGAAGAGGTACTTGTGAATAAAGAAAAAACTTTCTTATTCCCTATGTAAATAGGGATAAGAAAGTTTTTTTAGACTACTATTGTTTACAATTCGTTTTCTCGTAATAATTTTCCGTCGCGAAGTGTTAAAATTCGATCGCATACATCAAGCATTTTTTCATCGTGTGTAATCATAATCGCTGCTTTTTTATTTTTCTTTACTTCTTGTTTCATTAATTCAACGACTTCTCTTGCACGTTTTGAATCAAGGCTAGCAGTCGGCTCGTCTGCTAAAATTAAGTCTGGATTATTCATAAACGCACGAGCGATAGCTACACGTTGTTTTTCTCCGCCTGAAAGTTGATTTGGATAATGATTCATTCGATGTCCTAATCCGAATGTTTTCAGTAATTGTTCCGCAAACTTACTAGCTTCTTTTTTATCTTCTCCCTTTAACTTAGCGATATATAGAAGTTGTTCTTTTACCGTTAAGAAAGGTACGAGATTTGCGAATTGAAATATAAATCCGATTTTTCGTAAGCGAATATCTGTCATTTCCTTTTCTGATAAGCTTGTTATGTTTTGATCAGAAATATAAATGTTTCCTTTTGAAGGAGAGAGAAGTGCACCTGCAATGGAAAGCAATGTACTTTTTCCTGAACCAGATGGGCCAACAATACCGATAAATTCGCCCTCTTTTACATCTAACGTAATAGGGTGCAGGGCAGTTACTTCCGTTTCTCCTTCGCCATATACTTTGCTTACTTGATCGAGCTTCAATAATGACGCTGGGTTATCCCATTGTACTTCCGTTACCATTACATGCCACCTCCGATTGCTTCTAATGCATCTACTTTTAATACTTGATATAGAGAAATGAGTGTACCGAATATACTAATTAAGATAAAGATACCTGTGTATTGCAGGATTGTTGTTGTTGTTAATAAGAACGGCATACTAGCTGGTAAAATAGCCTCCACCGCAAAGATTAAGCCAATGCCGATAATAAGAGCAACGCCAGATAAGAATATAGATTGTACAACTAAAGTATTTGCTAAATATGAGTTTTTCGTTCCGATTGCTTTTAATACACCTAATTGATGTGTTTTTTGTAATGTAATGACATAGAAGAAAACACCAATTAACAATGCTGAAATGACAAGTAAAAACGCGATAATCATCGTTAATGTTCCTTGTTCTTCTTTATAACCTGGAATACTTTGTAGTACTTCTTTTTTATCAACAACTTTTGCGTTATCAATTTTTTTATCAGTATTTAGAGCAATTACACTGTAATCTTTTTGATTTGGCAGTGCAATAGCGTCCCATACATTTTCATTCATGTGAATAACTGGTGTGTGACTAAACATTTGATTTTGCGAGAATCCGACAACTTTGAAAGCTTTTTTAGAAATAGGATCTACTAGTTCATCTCCAAGTTTGATTCCTTTTTCTTTAATTGATTCATCAGCGACAACTTCATTGTTTTCTAACGTCCCATTTTTTCCTTCAATTACTTTTGGAGCAATGAATGAATCTTGTTTGCTTGAGAAAATAGCAACATCAACTTTATTTGAAGTTCCTTCTTTTTCAAAGGTTGACACTTTAATGTGCATTGGAACTGCATCTTTTGCATCAACTTGTGCTAATACTTTATCTACATCTTCTTTCTTAATTTGAGAGCGTAGCAATTTACCATCTGCATCATCTGATAATATAAATTTGTTTGCTTTCATTTCGATAATAGAAGAGGCATTATCATGAGATAAACCATTTGCTAGACCTGATATGATAAGTACAAGAAATGATAATAACATCATGATTGTACCGATTAATCCGTAACGTAATTTCGATTGTTTTAATTCTTTAAGTGCTAAAAACATTAGGCTCGTTCCTCCTTGTTTCGTTCTATGTTCTTATCATAAAGAGGAAATATGAACGGAATATGAACAGAAGGTTACAAAAGACGAGTTTGTAATGTATATATAAATGCAAATTGAAAAACCAACATAAAAACCACTTTTTTTTAGATGGGCGAGAGCGTCTGGCCATGCTTGGAGCGGTCAGGGCTCTTTTTTGCCACGGGTAATGTTAAAACAAAGCGAGCAAACAAGTAGCACATCACTTTTTATGATTCATAGCAACGACTTATCTGTTGAAAAATTAATATGGACTTATATAGAAGCGATCAGGGCCTTTTTCTGCCACATGCCAGGGCATTGGAAAAGGTCATTAAAAGAGAAAAAGAAGATAACTCTCTATTATATAGAGCATTATCTTCTTTTTTATTTCTGTATATTGTGCAGGTTATTTTGCCGCTTCTTGTTTCGGAAGGTAAATAGAAAATGTCGTGCCTTTTCCAAGTTCACTATCGACAGTTATTGTTCCGCTGTGGAAATCAACGACTTTTTGTACAATCGAAAGACCTAATCCGCTTCCGTTTACATTTCTGTTTCGGGCAGTATCGACTTTATGAAAACGAAAAGTGTGCCAGGTCGCACACTTTTCGTTTTGAACAATTATTTTAAATCCGTTGGAAGTGAAGAAATATGCTTGGAACGGCTTGGTTTGAAAAAAATCAAAATCGAAGGGAGCAGCATACCGCGAACAAGGAACGTATCAATTAAAATCCCCATTGTCATTGTTAAACCAAACAGAAAGAGTTCTTGGAGTGGTTGTGTAATGAGCACGCAGAATGTAGCTGCGAGTATAATACCAGCTGAGGAAATGACGCCCCCTGTTAAAGCAACACCACGTGCCACAGCTTCTTTCCATTCATATTTTTGAGCCTCTTCTTTGATTCGGGATACGAGCATAATATTGTAGTCGACCCCTAATGCAATGAGAAACATAAAGGTGTAGACAGGGAGACGATAGCTAATTGAGTCGTATCCTAAAATATAATGAAAGATTATCCAACCTAGCCCTAGCGTCGCTGAATAAGAAAGTAGCATTGTTATCATCATTGTTAACGCTATAATGATAGATCGTGATTGGTATGTCAGCATAATAAGAATAAAAAGGGAAATGAGCGAGAACGTCACAATTGTATCTTTTTGGTTTAAAGATTGCACATCTAATTGCTGCGGGGTTTGCCCGCTATAATGCAAGGAATATTGCTGGGAATCAAAGCCGCTCTTCGTTAACAAACTGTTACTGTTTTCTCGCAGTGCACGGATTATATTTAAAGCTGCTTGATCATAAGGGTTGTCTTGTAAAGTCAATTGCAGCTTGATTGCACGTTTTTCATCCGATAAGAAATTTTTTGGTAAGTTCGAATTGGGTGCCGCTAATCCTGAGGTGATTTCCGGTGTGACGGTGTTTATCCCATCTAGTTTTTTAATTGCGTTTGATAATGAAGCTAATTTATCAAGAAAGGATTGGTCTAATACAATTTCCTTGTCTGATTTTAAAATGACAGTTACAGGTGCTAGTTGTCCTGGTGGAAAGTTTTCTTCTAAAATTTCAAAACCTTGCCGCGATGAAATGTCATTCGGAAATGACTTCATTAAATTAAATGAATATTTCATAGATCCAACATTCAGCGAGGCAAGAATGAGCATAATGAACAATATAACTGCTGTGATGGAAGGTTTTTTCTTTACAAAAGTGCCTACATTTGTCCAGAATCCGCCCAGCTTTTCTTCTTTTTCAGCTAGTTTTGGAATGAAAGGCCAAAATGCTTTTCGGCCTACTAGTGCAAATAGAGCTGGAATGAGTGTAATGCCTCCAAGAAGAATGAACACCATGGCAACTGAAAATACTGGGGCAAAGTGATGATACGGTTTAAAAACAGCAAAGAACAATGTAAGCATCGCGACCAGCACTGTTCCGCCGCTGAATAGAATAGGTTCCATTACTTGCGTTAATGCGGTTTGCATCGCATCGTACTTCGAATTCACCTTTTTTAACTCTTCTTTATAACGAGCTAAGATGAATAAACAATAATCCGTCAAAACTGCAAAGAGTAGAATCATCATAATGGAAAGAGCTTGTTTCTCGACAACGAACCATCCATTTTGGCCTGCTAATCCTAAAATGCGATCGACTACTTGATATACGATACCGGCAATGATTAATGGAATGACAGCGAGCAATGGGGAGCGATAAATGATGATTAATATAATGAGAATTAATCCTATTGTTGCAAACATTAATACGAAGTCAGCATTTTTGAACAGCGTAATTGTATCTGCTGCAATTCCAGCTGGACCTGTGATCTCAAGCTTTAAGTCTCCGATATCCATTTGTTTTACATGTTTTCGAATTTGCTCTAATGTCTCATAAATTTGATCTGATTCTAAATCTTTTGTCAGGGCAACATTTAAAAGAATGGTTGTATTATCTTTGGACAACATTTTATCTTGTGTGGCTTTGGGGAGTTGGTGAAATGGTAAGGCACTTGCGACATTTTTCGGTTTATCATCTGAGGAAAGCCATTTGCTAATTCCTGAGATTTTTGCGCGCTCGGCCTCAGTGATTGCGTCTTTTCCATGAAAAACAAGTAAGGCGACTGCTCCATCTTTGGATGGAAATTGATCGTCCAATATCTTTTGGGCTACAGCAGACGGTGTATCCTCATGTATGCTTCCTTCACCGCTGCTTGTTGCGTACTTTTTGGCTGATGGTGCGATGAAACTTAAAACACCAATAGCAAGAACCCAAGCGATTAAAACGATTTTGGCACCCTTAGGACTACTTATGAAGCGAGCAAGTTTATGGATCACATATATAACCTCCTCTTATTATCTTCAAGAAGATTTTAAAATAAGAATATGAACGGAATATGAACGGAATGTTACGAAAGTTTAGATTATTTATTCGTTTCGATTTTGTGAACAAATAGAGATATTAAGTTTAAAATGTTGCGCTATTGTTTTCTTTATGTTTATTATATACCTATACGGGTATAAGTAAGGAGGAGAAAAAGAATGAGTAGAAAAATTGTTGTAGTTGGCGGAGTTGCTGGCGGAGCATCAGTTGCAGCACGTTTACGTCGTTTAAGTGAAGATGATGAAATTATTATGTTTGAGCGCGGAGAGTATATTTCGTTTGCAAACTGCGGACTGCCATATTATATTGGCGGAGTTATTCAAGAAAGACAAAAGTTGTTAGTGCAAACAGTAGAGAAAATGTCCAAGCGCTTTAACTTAGATATTCGCATTTTAAGTGAAGTAATAAAAATTAATAAAGAAGAAAAAACAATCGTGGTGAAAAGTGTAGTTACCAATGAAACTTACGAAGAATCTTATGATGTTTTAATTCTTTCACCAGGTTCTAAGCCGATGGTTCCACCAATTCCAGGAATTGAAGCAGCGAAAGCGTTATTTACATTACGAAATGTACCGGATACAGATCGTATAAAAGGATATATTGATGAAAATAAACCACGTCATGCGACTGTAATTGGCGGAGGCTTTATCGGCGTTGAAATGGCTGAGAACTTGAGAGAAAGAGGCCTTGATGTAACACTTGTGGAAATGAACAATCAAGTCATGCCGCCGATTGATTATGAAATGGCTGCATATGTACATGAGCATATGACAAAACATGGCGTTCAGCTCATTTTAGAAGATGGGGTAGAAGCTTTTGAAGAAGAAGGAACGGTTATTCGTCTGAAAAGCGGTACAAAAATTCATACAGATATGATCATTCTTTCTATCGGTGTACAACCTGAAAGCAGCTTGGCAAAAGAGGCAGGATTGGAACTAGGAGTTCGAAATACGATTAAAGTAAATGAAACGCTGCAAACTTCTGATCCATCTATATATGCGATTGGAGATGCGATTGAAGTAAAAGATTTTGTGACGGAAACAGAAACAATGATTCCACTTGCATCACCGGCAAATCGTCAAGGTCGTCTATTAGCAGATATTATTCATGGCCATGCAGATTCTATATATAAAGGAACGATGGGTACATCCATTGCAAAAGTGTTTGAGTTAACAGTCGCTTCAACAGGGGTGAATGAAAAAGTATTACAACGTTTAGATTTGCCCTATGAGGTAGTTCACGTACAAGCAAACTCTCATGCGGGGTATTATCCGAACGCGTATCCGGTTTTATTAAAGCTCATCTTTAATAAAGAAACAGGAGAAATTTACGGAGCGCAAGCCGTAGGTCAGGTTGGTGTAGACAAACGAATCGATGTCATTGCAACTGCAATGAAAGGAAAATTGAAGGTAATGGATTTACCTGATTTAGAATTGTCATACGCTCCGCCGTATTCTTCTGCTAAAGATCCTGTAAATATGGTGGGGTATGTTGCAAGCAATATTATTGAAGGACTTGTTGATATAGTAGGGTGGCATGAAATTGATCATATCGTTGAAAAAGGCGGGTATTTAATTGATGTCCGAGAACCGCATGAATTAAAACAAGGAATTATAAAAGGATCTGTAAATATTCCATTAGATGAATTGCGTGATCGATTACATGAGATTCCAACAGATCAAGAAATTTATATTACGTGTCAACTAGGTATGAGAGGGTATGTAGCGGCACGTATTTTAATGGAAAACGGGTATGAAGTAAAAAATGTCGACGGTGGGTTTAAACTATATAGGGCGGTGCTACCAAACCACGTTGCGCATGAATATGAATAACGTCCTGTCAATTTTGATAGGGCGTTATTACAAAAATTAAAAAGAGGTTTACAAAATACCAAGCAGGGTATAATCTTTAACATAAAATAAGTGAAAGCATGGAGGTGCTCATACATTGGAATATGGTCAAGATATGAAAAATCGTTTGAAGCGAATTGAAGGACAAATTCGCGGTGTACTTCGCATGATGGAAGAGGGAAAAGATTGTAAAGAAGTAATTACACAATTGACGGCATCGCGCTCTGCGATGGATCGTACGGTTGGATTAATTGTCGGAACGAACTTAGAAAAATGCCTTCGCGAACAATTTGAAAAAGGCGATACGTCTAATGAAGATGTAATTAAAGAGGCTGTACAATTACTTGTAAAAAGTAGATAATCTGTCAATTTTTTGGCAGATTTTAAAAACGATTTTCATATACCCATACAGGTATATGTATGTAGAGCTAACCTCTATGCAATACATGAATAAATTTTAGTTATTTTTTATCCCGCATTAATGGACAGTAAGACCTCCACCTCAAGATTGGAAGAGAATCGAAGAAGATAGGTGGGGAATAACTGTCCGTAAAAGCCCGATTGGTTCAACTAATAATCAGTGGGGGATGAGGAAAACCCCCACTGATTAAAGTTTCACTTTATTATGAAACATACTATTGGAGGTATATAAAATGAATGGAAAACAAGTATTAGACGTAAAAGGATTAGCATGCCCAATGCCAATTGTAAGAACAAAAAAAGCGATGGATGCTTTGCAAACTGGAGAAGTGCTAGAAGTTCATTTAACAGATAAAGGTGCGATAAAAGATATTCCAGCATGGGCACAAACAGGTGGACATGAAGTATTACAACATGTTGAAGAAGATGGGGTTTTGAAGTTTTGGATTCAAAAAGCGTAAGAACATGGAGGGCATGGATATGAATGTAGTATGGAACAGCGTTTTGATTGCATTGATTTCTTTGTTTATTATTTCTCGTTTGTTACCTGTTAAGGGAGTAAAAAATATAAGCGGGAAAGAACTAAAAGACGAAATAAAGAAAAAGAATAAGCAATTGATTGATGTTCGTACACCAGGAGAATTTAGAGGCAACCATATCCAAAGTTTTCGAAATATGCCACTAAATGAACTCGTACAACAAGCAAGTAGTTTAGATAAAAGTAAAGAAGTAATCGTCATTTGTCAGAGTGGAATGAGAAGTAAACAAGCAACAAAAATTTTAAAGAAAATGGGATTTAAACATATTGTAAATGTTTCAGGTGGTATGAACGCTTGGAGTTAAGGAGGATGTAGGAAAATGAAAGAAATGACTGCGAAAGAATTAGAACATAAACTCATGAGTAATGAAGCTGTAAATATTATTGATGTACGTGAGGTAGAAGAAGTTGCAGAAGGGAAAATTCCAAAAGCACTTCATATTCCACTTCGTTTATTAGAGTTTCGTATGCATGAGTTAGATAAAAATAAAGAGTATGTAATTGTATGTCATTCTGGTGGGAGAAGCTCACGAGCGGTTCAGTTTTTAGAAAGCTATGGTTTCCAAGTGATCAATATGAACGGCGGCATGTTAGCTTGGGAAGGGGAAACAGAGTAACTGTTAAATAGATGAACAAAAGGTACAAAGTCCTTTCATTTGCGAAAGGACTTTGTACGGATTTTTAAATTACCTATACGGGTATGTGTAGTGACGGGAGGAGTCAATATGGAACAAAAGAAAAAAACAACAATTGTGTTGTTTAGCGGGGATTATGATAAAGCGATGGCAGCGTATATTATCGCAAATGGTGCAGCAGCGTATGATCAAGAAGTAACGATTTTTCATACATTTTGGGGATTGAATGCGCTTCGTAAAGATGAAAATGTAAAAACAAAGAAACCATTTTTAGAGAAAATGTTTGGAAAGATGATGCCGCGCGGTGCAGATAAGATGGGATTATCGAAAATGAATTTTGTTGGTATGGGACCAAAAATGATTAAGAACGTGATGAAAAAACATAACGCAATACCATTGCCAGATTTAATTGATCTGGCGAAAAAACAAGGAGTGAAACTTGTCGCTTGCCAAATGACAGTGGACTTGTTAGGACTAAAAGAAGAAGAGATTATGGGAAATGTCGAATTTGCAGGAGTTGCAACGTATTTAGCGGATGCGTCTGAAGGAAATGTAAACTTGTTTATTTAAATTCAATTCCTTTTAAACTTTTAACAAGTATTGGTGTGGCATAGGGGGGAAGAGTGAACATAAGCGCCCTGCCTTTAAGTTTACTTGTTTCGTCAATTGGAGCGAATGTCGGGAAAAAATGTGGATGGATATGCTGTTGTAATATACCTATTTTGCTTTTGGAGAAGAATTTCCGTTCACGGAATTTCTTTTTCAAAAGCTTTTTTTATGAAGAGGAAATTCCAATAATGATAGATTGTCCTTGAATAGTAAATTATTTACTTTAATTTCACATATGGTTAAAAATCCCTTAATAATTAAAGGTTATAGTAAAAATATCAAAAGGAAACAAACTTCGATAAAAAAATAATACTTGTGAGAATGTATGGGCAGAGATACTTTGAGAACACCCGCTTGCATAGAATAGTGCCATTCACAATCAATAAGAGATCATAAAAGGTGTCTATGTATTGTGCGTGAATGATGACCTATATATGTAAGTAGGTGTTATTTATTTTTGTGAAAATAGACTGATTTTTCGCTCTTTAATATTTGGGAATAAGAGAGGATTATAACATGATTACTTTGCGAAACGTATGTAAAACATATGAAAACTCAAATCAAAAAGCAGTACAAGATGTTTCTGTTCAGATTCAAAAAGGAGAGTTTTTTGTTCTAGTAGGCCCTTCAGGATGTGGGAAAAGTACATTACTTCGAATGATTGCTGGGTTAGAAAATATTTCATCAGGCCATCTTTTAATCGATGAAATTGTTTCAAATGACTTGCAGCCGAAAGAGCGTCACTTATCAATGGTGTTTCAAAACTATGCTTTATATCCGCATCTTACAGTAGAAGAAAATATTTTATTTGGCTTAAAGGTACGAAAAATAGAGAAAGCGGAACAGAGAAAACGTTTAATTGAAGCGGCTGAACTAGTTGGATTAACTTCATATTTAAAGGCGAAACCGAGAGAATTATCAGGAGGACAGCGTCAGCGTGTAGCACTCGCGCGGGCAATTGTCAGTCAAGCACCGATCTGTCTTATGGATGAACCGTTATCTAACCTTGACGCAAAACTGAGGGCACAAATGCGCATGGAAATTCGAGATATTCAACAGCGTCTTGGCATTACAATGATTTATGTAACACATGATCAAATCGAAGCGATGACAATGGGAGATCGTATGATGGTATTAAATAATGGCGAAATCCAACAAGTAGGGACACCGCTTGATATATATAACGAGCCAAAAAATGAGTTTGTTGCTACTTTTATTGGTTCTCCCTCTATGAATGTTGCTAATTGTCAAATTGATATGACGCAAAATACTGCTCATGTAGGATCTTTACGTATTCCGCTTATAGATTCGTTAGTTAGTCAATTGCAGCATACAGATGTACGTATCGGTATAAGGCCCGAATATATTAGTATTGGCGAGCAGGGGCAGCCTGTTATTGTACAATCTGTTGAAGTATTAGGAAACGAATCAATTGTTAACTTTCTAGTAGACAATCACATGTGGAGTGCTAAAGTGACTGGACAATTGAAGTGTAAACGAGATGAAATTGTACATGTACAGTTTCAAGTAGATAAGCTGCACTTCTTTGAACAATCTACATTAGAATCATTATTATTTCATAGTGAGCAAGGGGTGGCTATAACATGATAGATGCGACGAAATCTTTAACAAAGCAGCAAAGTATAAGAAAACTGAATGTATGGAATCGAACATCAGATTTACGTATAGCTTTTCTATTTTTGACTCCATCACTTATTTTATTTTCGGTATTTTTGTTTTACCCGTTGATTAAAACGCTATTTTATAGCTTTCATTTAACGAACGCCCAGGGTGAAGCAAGTGTCTTTGTAGGTCTAGAAAACTATCAATATTTATTAACGGATCCTTCTTTTTATCAAAGTATAAAATCAACGTGTTTATTTACTTTATATACTGTTCCGGCTAGCATATGCATTTCTTTATTTCTAGCATTGCTAGCGAATGAAAAGTTACGAGGGATTGGCGTTTTCCGTGTACTTTTTTCTTCCACAATGGGAATTTCTGTGGCCGCAAGTGCGGTGATTTGGTTATTTTTATTTCATCCAAGTGTTGGTGTATTTAATAATATACTAGGTATTCTTCATCTACCTACAATTGAATGGTTAATAAGCCAAAAATGGGCATTAATCTCGGTATCTATTCCAACGATTTGGATGAATATTGGCTTTTCATTTTTAGTAATTCTAGGAGGCTTGCAAAATATTGATACGACACTTTATGAAAGTGCATCAATTGATGGTGCATCTTACTTTTATAAGCTTCGTAAAGTGACATTGCCCATGTTATCACCAACTTTATTCTTTATAGCAACTGTTACGCTTATCAATGCAGTTCAAAGCTTTGGACAAATCGATATTTTAACAAAGGGTGGTCCAAACAATGCAACGAATTTAATTGTTTATTCAATTTATAAAGAAGCATTTGTGAATTACCAGTTTGGTACGGCAAGCGCTCAAGCTATCGTGTTGTTTATTTTTATCTTTATTGCAACAATACTTCAGTTTAAATTTACGGAAAGAAAGGTGCATTACCAATGAGTTACACATGGAGACGGAAAGTATTGTTATACATATTACTTTTTCTTAGTGCAATACTTGTATTCTTTCCAGTGTTATATGCAGTTTCAATCGGATTTATGACACCTGATGATATCCAAATGCGTCATCTTTTTCCAACGAATTTCACTTTTAATAATTTTGTTCATATTTTTGAGAAAGTACCATTGCTTTTATATTTGAGAAATAGTTTTATCGTTTCAACAACTGTTATGATCGGACAACTTATTGTATCTAGTTTAGCAGCATACGCGTTTGTGTTTTTACGATTTAAAGGAAGGAATGCAATTTTTTTCTTATTTATCTCAACGATGCTTATTCCATGGGAAGCAACAATGATTCCAAATTTCTTATTGGTTCAGCAATTTGGATGGACAAATACTTTGATGGGGTTAACAGTACCATTTTTTGCAATGGCTTTTGGAATTTTCTTATTAAGACAACATTTCCTTACAATTCCGCATGAGCTTCGGGAAGCGTCATTAATTGAAGGTGTTGGTCATTTTGGATTCCTTTTTAAAGTAGTCGTTCCGTATTGTAAAACGAGCTTTATTACGTTAGGGGTGTACGGATTTTTAACAACTTGGAACATGTATTTGTGGCCACTTCTCGTAACGAATGATGCAACAGCTCGTACAGTACAAATTGGGATTAAACAATTGCAGACACAAGAAGTAGCAAATGATTGGGGAGGTGTTATGGCTGGCATTACAATTGTGATTCTTCCAACATTGATATTGTTATTTTTAGGCCAAAAACAATTACAACAAGGATTGGCAAAAGGTGCGATTAAATAATGTTAAAAAAATGAGAAAAGGTGGATAAAAACATGAAGTTAGTAAAAAAAGGCTCTTTATTACTTACAGCAGTGGCAATGGCAATGTCAGTAGCAGCATGTTCAAGTTCGCAAACTTCAGTTAAAAATTCTTCACAAGAAAAAGCTGAAACAGCACCTGTTGAAAAAAATGGAAATAAAGTTGTTATACGTTTTTGGCACGCAATGAGCGGAGATCTACAAAAGAAATTAGATGCACTTGCAGCAGAATATAATCAGTCCCAAGATAAGTATGAAATTAAACCTGAATTTGAAGGCACATACGAGGAATTATTAACAAAATTTCGTAGTACAGCTACATCTAAAGAGGTGCCAGCGGTAGTACAATCCAGTGAAATTACAACTAAATATATGATTGATAGTAAAAAAATTACGCCTGTACAAGAGTGGATTGACAAAGATAAGTATGATACATCGAAATTAGAAAAAGCTATTACAAACTATTATTCAGTAAATGGCAAAATGTATTCTATGCCATTTAACTCATCTACACCTGTATTAATCTATAACAAGGATGCATTTAAGAAAGCAGGTTTAGATCCTGAAAAAGCACCTAGCACATATTCAGAACTAGAAGAAGCTGCGAAGAAATTGACAATAAAAGAAGGGAATACAACTAAGCAATACGGCTTCTCTATGTTAAACTATGGCTGGTTCTTTGAAGAATTATTGGCAACGCAAGGCGGCTTGTATGTAGACAATGAGAATGGCCGTAAAGGTTCGGCTGAAAAAGCATTATTTAATAGTAAAGAAGGACAAAAAGTGTTCACAATGCTTAATAACTTAAATAAAAGTGGGGAACTTGGAAAATACGGTAATGATTGGGATGGTATGCGGGCAGCATTTCAATCTGGACAAGTGGCGATGTATTTAGATTCTTCTGCTGGTGTTCGTAATATCATTGATACATCCAAATTTGATGTAGGTGTTGCATATATTCCTCATCCAGATGGCGTAGATTCAAAAGGTGTTGTAATTGGCGGGGCATCATTATGGATGACAAATATGGTTGGAAAAGAGACACAACAAGGCGCATGGGATTTCATGAAGTATTTAACTAAGCCAGATGTACAAGCGAAATGGCATACACAAACAGGGTATTTCGCTATTACACCAGCTGCGTATAATGAACCATTAGTAAAAGAACAATATGAGAAATATCCACAGTTGAAAGTAACAGTTAATCAACTTCAGTCTACAAAAGCATTACCAGCGACACAAGGAGCATTAATTAGTGTATTTCCTGAATCACGTGATGCGGTTGTAAAATCACTAGAAGCAATGTATGGTGGAACAGATAGTAAACAAGCATTAGATGATGCAGCGAAAGCAACAGACCGTGCTATTGAAATTGCAAACAGAACAAATGGTAAAAAATAATAGATGTTGTAAAGGGAAAAATTCATAAAATACACAGAGACTACCTTGAAAGCTGAGGTAGTCTTCTTATTTTCAAACGATTAAATGTTTGACTAGAGGGAACATATGTATAAAATAGCGACATTTTACCCTGCTATTTGTGGGCAGTAAGACCCCCGCCTCAAGATTCAGAGAGAAGTAAAGAAGATAGGTGAGGGCTTTCCGTCAGTGGGGATGAAGAAAACCCCCACTGACGGAAGTTTCACTTTATGCATTTATAAAAAGATAAGCCCTATTTTCATAGGACTTATCTTTTTGCATTAATTGTCATTTGTTTCGTTAGTAGTTATCTTCTTTGGCGCTTGTTGTTTAAGCTCTTGGTTTTGTTTTTTATCTGCATCAGTATCTTTATCTTGCATTACAGGTTTTGTATCAGCAGGGAGCCCAAGATGTTCGCGGAGCTGCTTTGAGATGTCAGCTATGTTTTTTTGATCAGGCATGTAATAATACGTGTGTTTCGGAGCGGAAGTAGGTTTACAAACTTTATCCTCTGCCATATAGCAGTCTTCCCCGGCTAGTTGAAGTTTTCCAATTGAAGAATTTATACCATATTTGTAGAATGATAACATATCGTCAAATGAGAAGTTTGTTTTAAATTCCCCATTAATATCATCAATAATTTTTCCTACTTTTGTGATGGATCCAGCACTTGCTAGTTTTTTAACAATCGCTTCAATGACAAGTTGTTGACGTTGGCCGCGCATCGCATCGCTATCAATTTTACGCGTTCTTGCTAGCGCAAGAGCTTGTTCTCCATTTAGATGTTGATACCCCTTATTGAGATGAATCGCATCAGCTGTATCGTTACTATCTTGTTCTGTAAATGTAACAGGTACATCTAAGTCAATTCCATCTAAATCGTTGACAACTTTTATGAAAGATTTAAAATTAAACCTCACAAAATAATCGACCGGAACGTTGAAGAGTTTTTCTACTGATTCGATCGTAGATTGAGGCCCACTGTCTTTTCCATTTTTTGCAACCCCGAGTGAATATGAGTTTGTAATTTTATCTTTTTTCTTCTCTACTGGAATGTATGTGTATGTATCACGCGGAATACTTACTAGTTTTACTGTTTTATTATCTTTATTAAACGTTGCAAGTAACAGTGCGTCTGGATGAAATGCACCAGAATACTCTTTTTCACGCCCTTGATTTTCATCAATTCCCATAATTAACACAGATACGTTATTGGAAACGGGTTTAACCGCTTGTTCGCGTAATTCAGACTTTTCACCACGTTCTAAATTTTGAGAGGCATTTTGAACAGCGGAAGAAGCTTTATTTACTAAAAACCAAGCGTAACCTCCACCGCAAATTAAAAACAAGACAATAATGAACATTGTAATTTTTAGCTTTTTATAGCTTTTTTTATGCTTATTTTCACGTAAATCCGTTTTTTCATCCATTTTATATGCTCCTTCATCAATAATGGGGGCTAATTTAGCCCCTGCATCAATTAATTATAATTCTTTGTTATTAAAAAGAATATTACAAGTTATTTACATTTTTAAAATTTTCTTTCTTTTTTAATAGTAAGTTAGGTTTTGTTTTTCATATATCTGTAGAAAAAAAGGTTGCCATATTTAGCAACCTTTTTTATTATTCATATCGCAAGCATTCAATCGGATCTAGCTTCGCCGCTTTATTTGCTGGAAGTAAGCCGAATGCAATACCGATTAACATGGATAGTCCGACCGAGATTAAGCCTAATTTCACTGAGACAACGAATGGCCATTCAGCAAATATCGATACGACCCATGCAAAAAAGATACCGAGCATAAACCCGATCAAACCGCCTAATGCTGTTAAAATACAAGATTCAATAAGAAATTGTGTTAATACTTTTCCGCGCGTTGCACCGAGTGCTTTACGGACTCCGATTTCACGTGTACGCTCTGTGACGGATACAAGCATGATGTTCATAACACCGATACCACCAACTAATAATGAAATGGCTGCAATACCACCGAATACACTTTTTAAGATACCTGTGAAGTTATCAATTTCTTTTAGCACTTCTTGTGGATCTGGTACTTTAAATTTTCCTGTTTGCTCTGGTTTTTTAGCATCGTTTAATGATTTTACAACTGCATCTTGTACAGCTTGCTTATCTTGACCAGGAGCGATTTTTACTGTGATGCCATCATACTTATTTTTTCCAAATAAAACAGGCCAGTTTTCAGCGGAGATGATACCTTCTTTTAATTCGGTGATACCCCCCATCCCTCCTTTCTTAGAGTATACGCCGACTACCTTATAAGGAGTACCCTTTATATCTACATATAAATTTGATTCCCAGGAAGAGAATAATTTATTAAAGGCACCTTTGCTTAATACAATCGTATGTCCAGGTTTATCTAAATCAGCACTTGTTAAAAATCTGCCGTGTTCAAGTCGAAATTTAGAAGAATCATCAAAGTAATCACCTTTAGCACCAGTTACATCAATATCTAAGTCTTTTTTTCCTGCATATACTTTCGCTTTGCTTCCAACATCAGGATAAACATCTTGGACACCAGGAATTTTTAAGACATTGTCATACATACTCGCTGAAATTTTACCGTCCATATCTGCAATATCTTCTGTGCTATAGTTTACTGTAAACTGATCTGTCTTTTCTTTCCCGATTTGTTCACGGAATTTAGCATTTGTTCCATCACCAATAGAGATAATGGTAATAATCGCACTTACTCCAATAATAATTCCAAGCATTGTTAAAATAGAACGCATTTTATGAGCGAAGATGGAGGAAAGGGCCATACGTATATTTTCATTCATGTTCAAGTTTAACCTCTCCAATCTTGGACGATCTTTCCGTCACGAATTACAATTTGGCGTGATGCCGCTTCCCCAATTTCCCGGTCATGGGTGATCATAATAATGGTAGAGCCTTGTTTATTTAATTCGTAAAAGAGATTCATAATTTGTGTACTTGTTTTTGTATCAAGTGCACCAGTCGGCTCATCAGCTAAAATGAATTTCGGGTTATTCACAATTGCACGGGCGACAGCGACACGTTGTTTTTGTCCGCCTGATAATTCATTTGGTAAGTGAGTTGCTCGGTCAGCTAGCCCTACTTTTGTTAATGCAGCTAACGCACGTTCACGTCGCTCTTTTTTATCTACGCCAGCATAGATAAGTGGTAGTTCGACATTTTGCATCGCATTTAGGCGAGGGAGCAGCATAAAGTTTTGGAATATAAATCCAATTTCTTTATTACGAATGTGCGCCAGTTCTGTTTCGGACATGTTTGAAATATTTTGCCCAGCTAACGTGTATGTGCCTAGTGTAGGTCGATCTAAGCAACCAATGATATTCATTAATGTTGATTTCCCGGAACCAGATGGTCCCATAATGGAAGTAAATTCACCTTGATTTAGTTTCACATCAATTCCATGTAGAACTTGAACAACTTCTTCTCCGTTTTGAAAAGACTTCGTGATGCCTTTTAGTTCAATCATTTAATGACAACCTCCATACCATCTTTTAAATCTTTTTCTGGTTGTGAGATTACTTGCTCACCTGTTTTTAAACCGGAAATTTTTGCTTCGCTGTCTGTTTCAAACTCAATGGTAATGGCTTGTTCTTTTGCTTTTCCATCTTTTACAACGAATACGACATTTTTATCACCTTTTTTCACGATACTGCTTTTTGGAACAACCATACCGTTTGCTTCACCTGATTTTGCTGTTACATAAACATGGAAGCCAGGTTGCAAGTCATCATTATTATCCAATGTAATAATGAAAGGGTAATTAGAAACTGTTTTGTTTTCATCCAGATTTTTCAATGGTGTTGTTCCAATTTCTGTTACTTTTCCTGTCCATGTTTTTCCTGGCACTGTTTTAGATGTAACAGAAACCTCTTGGCCAACTTTCATTTGAGAGAGTTCATATTCAGATAATTGTCCTTTTACTTTTAATGGGCCAGCAGTGCGAATCGTAATACCGCTCATAGCAGCTTTTTCGTCTGTACCTTTGTTAATATCTTCGATTGTGCCATCTACAGGACTTGTTACTGATAGTGCATTTTCTTTTTCTTTATTATTTTCAATCATTTGATTTGCTTTTTCGACTTCAAACTTTTTTGTTTCAAGCTGCGCTTCTTGTCCTTGAACTTCTTGCTCAGCAGCTTTTAACATTTCACTCGTAGCACCAGATTGTTTTGCTGTTTGTAGCTTTTGTTTTGCTGCATCCAGTTGTTTTTGCAGGAGTGCAACTTCTTTCTCGGCTAGTTTCTTTTGCATTTCCGCTTCGTTTTTTTCTAGTTTAATAGATGAATTGTTATATTTAAATAATAACTGCCCTTTTTTTACTTGATCTCCTTTTTTAACGGCAATCTCATAGTTACCTTTCGTTGGATCAAATGCAATTGTTTCGATACCGTTCGGGATGACTTCACCGCCAAATTTTTGCGCATTTTCAATTTTCTTTTCTGTTACCTTATAACCGCTATACGCCATAGCCGTGTCAGATCCGCCAGCTAACGCAAAGTAAGAACCAGCACCAATTCCGATTGTTGCTAAACCGACAATTAATAATTTTGTTTTCTTTTTCATTGTATTTTCACCTTTTCGTGTCGTTTTTGTCTCTGTAACTCTTAGTATAAGGGGGAGACTAAATCTGACAAAGTGTTTTATCTTACAATAGTATTACATTTTTGTAAGGTTTAAATTAGGAGATGTAGGATTAAGCGTGAAATAAAAAAAGCCAAGGCCTCTTTTTTTAGGTGGGCGAGAGGAACCGGCCATGCATAGAAGCGGTCAGAGCCTTCTTCTGCCACGTGCAAGGTTTAAAATAAAGAGAGATAACAAGAGCGGGGCATGTTTCGTTCTGCATAGCAGCGACTTATAGCGAGGGTTCTTCATAGAAAAACAAAATAAATTAATAATTAACAGAAAATATTTACAATTTAGAAAACATTTTATAAAATGGGAGGAAAAGGATTGGGGTCGGAAAAAATATGGCAAAGAGGGTGTTTATACATAGTTCGGAAGTCATTGTGCAATTTTTCTTATCGGTGATCGGAATTATTTGTGTAGGAGCATTACCTGGTTTGTTTCAAGGCCTAAAAGTAGATTTTCATAAATATATAGAAACGATTAAGATGGTATGCAATAGTCTACTACATCTATCATCGATGACGTATATGCCAGTTAGTAATAGTGCAAGACCAACACCAAAACCACTATTTCCACAACTATTTATCCACTATAAAGAAACGATGATTATTTTTTTAGCAGCTTTTTTTATTTCACTTTTGATTGCCTTTTTAATTGTCTATATCGTTGTACGAAGTAATGCTAGAGTTCAGAAGAAAATTAAATCATTTTTACTCTTTCTTGAATCTATTCCAGATATTCTTCTTATTATTGGCTCACAGCTTTTCGTTATTTGGATTTTTAAACAAACAGGTATTTTAGCTGTAAGTATTTCAGGGGTAGGGGAGCAATCCGTTCGAGGATTACCAATTATTTGTTTAAGTGTACCGACAACGATTATGTTTGTGAAACTAGTATTATTGCGTTTTGAAACAGAACTTGAAAAAGATTATGTTCTATTTGCAAAGGCAAAAGGGCTGGATAAGCTTTATATTTTAAATCATCATGTTTTACGTAATGTGTTATTAAGTACGCTTTTTTTTACAAAAACAAACATTTGGTTTATGTTATCTAATTTGTACATTATTGAATGGATGTTTAATACATACGGTATGTTTGTATTTGTAAGAGTAGCTGCCGAGGAGCATTTTGCAACAGGTATTCCTCTTTTTACAGTTAGTTTGCTGCTGCTTTATATACCTATTTTTATTATTTTTAAGCTGTTTCATTATCTTGTACCAAATGCAATGAAAGAGAGGTTATAAGATGTGGCAACATTTGAAACGTGATAGGCGCTTTTGGGTTAGTTGTTCATTTATTATCATATTCCTTTTGTTAAGTATTGGAAATTCGATTTTTAACGATGGACATATTCGAAGGGTGTCCATTCAGTATAATGAAGATGGAACACCAGTAGTACCTCCCTTTCCACCTTCGTTTCAATTTTTGCTTGGAACAGATCAAAAGGGATTTGATTTATTAAATTTAGTAATTGAAGGAGCAAAATGGACAATTGGAATCTCCATACTCATTTCATTGTTACGTATTGTATTTGGTATTTGTTTCGGTGCTTTTCTCGGTATGTACGTCAAGAGAGGGTTTACAAAATTAGAAGCTTTTTTTGATAGTTTTACAATTATTCCGATGATTATGATTGCAGCTTTTTTATTCCGACATGCGATTCAGTTTGATAGCGGTGAAGAAATGTCAACCTTTTTTGAACGAGCTTCATTTGAAATTATTTTATTAACGGCGCTCGCAGTTCCTACCCTTTCTTTATACATTGCAAATGAAATTCGTAAGGTATTAACAGAAGAATTTATTGATGCTGCTAAAATTTTAGGAGGAAGTAAACGGCATCTTCTTATAAAACACGTGTTTCCACATTTGTACCCAACCTTTGTCATTGTATTTATGCAGCAGTTTGTACAGACTCTTATTATTTTCTTGCATCTCGGTTTATTAGGTTTATTCTTTGGGGGAACGGTAGTGTTTTTTGAGGGAGAGATCAATTCTTTTACTCATGAATGGTCAGGTCTAATTGGGGTATACTTTCGTTCTTTATCAGTGCACCCATGGATTCCTCTTGTACCTATTACCTGTTTTGGATTCACCATTTTTTCAGGGAATATGATTGTGAAATGTATCCAGGATGCGGTGGCGAAAGCAAAGCTAGGAGAGAGAACAGAGCAGGAAGAAGGAGAAACGACGCAATCTATAACACAAACGAAGGAAGAATTGTTTGTATTTAAGCATACGATGTGAAGAACGTAGAGGTTTTTTATATAAATGTAAGTTCAAAAGCCTCTTTTTTTAGGTGGGCGAGAGGAACTGGCGATGCATAGAAGCGGTTAGGACCTATTTCTGCCACGTGCGATGGTTCCAAAACAAAAATAGAAAGCGAGTGCGGGGCATGTTTTGTTCTGCGCAGCAGTGACTTATATGTTAAAGGTAAAATAAAAAGACTAGGGCTCCCTAGTCTTTTGATTTTGCAGAAACTTCACCTTCAGCTTGTGATTGCGGAATAAAGTAACCGACAATACCGCCGATAATTGCTGGAACGATCCAGCCAATTCCTAGTTTGTAAAATGGAATTGCACTTGCAAGGGATGTAATGGCAGATGGCATCATGCCGATGTTATCAAGTGCATGAATGCAGCTTATAATAAAGGCCGCAATCATTGCGCCGATATACACACTAGGTTTTCTTTTCGTATATTTATCAATAAACGATACGAAAATTAAGATAATTGTAATCGGATAAAGGATGATTAATACCGGTAGTGTCAGTTTAATTAATATGCTTAATCCTAAGTTAGAAATGATAAAGCTAAAAATACAAACCCACAATACAAGTTTTTTATATGAGACATTTGTTAATACGTTTGAAAAGTAGTTTGCAAATGCACTAACAACACCAATTGCTGTCGTTAAACAAGCGAAAATAATGGCTAGGCTTAATAGTATGTTGCCGCTTGTCCCAAATAATTGGTACATAATTGTCGCTAATAGTTGGCCACCGTTTTCGAATTGTCCAAGGTGCCCGTTTGATGCGCCAATATAACCTAATGCAAAATAAATGACTGTTAAAAATAAAGCTGCAATACTTCCGCATATAATCGTATATTTTGTAATTGCCTTTTTATCATTTACTCTATTTTGACGAATCGCATTTACAACAATGTTAGATAATACAAGTGCTCCAATCGCATCTAATGTTAAAAAGCCTTCTAAGAA
The DNA here is from genome assembly GCF_044543425.1 of Bacillus sp. NPDC077411. Lineage (NCBI taxonomy): Bacteria > Bacillati > Bacillota > Bacilli > Caryophanales > Bacillaceae > Bacillus > Bacillus sp. NPDC077411. The sequence goes on from NZ_JBITWA010000008.1 coordinate 27,910, forward strand.
ACCTTTGAAAAATGGAATTTCTTTGTAGTCACCAACAGGAGTAGCGAACGAGCTTGTTGGTGAAAGAATTGCTTTTGTTGCCATAACCACAATAATAATGAGTAAAATAGGTGTTAAAATTTTTCCGATGTGATCCACTAGTTTGGAAGGATTTAACGATAGGAAGTAGGTAATCGTAAAGAAAATTCCTGTAAAGAGCAACATAGAATACCAGTGATCTTGAAAAAGCGGTGCAATTCCGATTTCGTATGAAACAGATCCTGTACGCGGGATAACGAAAAGCGGTCCAATCGAAAGGTAAATAATGATGGCAAAAATCGTTGCGAATTTTGGATGAACACGGCTTGCAAGGGTTTTGAAGCTACCTCCTGCTAATGCAACTGCAACAATTGCTAATAGTGATAAACCGACATCGGTAATTACAAATCCTGCGATAGACACCCACATATTCTCTCCAGATGAAAGGCCAAGCAGGGGCGGAAAAATCATATTACCAGCACCAAAGAAAATCGCAAATAGCAATAAGCTAATCGAGAGAATTTGGGATGGTTTTAAAGTTGTACGCATTCTATAGAAGTCCTCCTAGATATTTTTGTCGAAAATTCAAATAATTTGTCGAATTGATGTTTTTATTTTAATGGTCTGATGATTAGAAAGCAACAGGTAATTATTAAAAAATTAATAATTGACTCACTAAGTTGAATAATCATTCTAAGGAAAGGAAGAAGATTTTGGGATTGTTTATTGGAAGATCAACTATATAAGTAGAAATTGAAACAATGAAATAAAACCCCTTTTCTTTTTAGGAGGGCGAGAGGAACTGATCATGCATAGAAGTCGGTTCCTTTTTCTGCTGCGTGCGATGAGGGGAAAACAAGCAGAGCTGAAGAATGAAGAAGTGTAATTTGATAAATTATTTAAAGCGAATAGCAAAATATAATGCACATACTGATTACAGTATGTGCATTATATTTTAAAAGTATATTTGTCGATCTCGTTCTTCTTTTAATATTTCGACCGCTTCTCGAAAGCGTTGGGAGTGAACAATTTCGCGTTCTCGTAGAAAACGTAATCCATCGTTTAAATCGGGATCGTCGGACATATTAATGAGCCATTGGTATGTGGCTCTCGCTTTTTCTTCTGCGGCGATGTCTTCATATAAATCTGCAATTGGGTCTCCTTTTGCTTGTATGTAGGTTGCTGTAAAAGGGACGCCTGCAGCATTGTGATAGAAAATAGCACTATCATGATCAGCGTAGTGAGCATCAAGACCAGCCGCTACCATTTGGTCAGGCGTGGCATCTTTTGTTAATTTATATACCATTGTTGCAATCATCTCAAGATGTGCAAACTCTTCGGTTCCGATGTCTGTTAATAAACCAATAACTGTGTCGGGAATGGTGTAGCGCTGATTTAAGTAGCGCAGTGCAGCAGCTAATTCGCCGTCGGCACCACCGTATTGTTCAATTAAAAATTTTGCGAGTTTTGGGTTGCAAGTACTTACCTTTACAGGATATTGTAATTTTTTTTCATATATCCACATATTTTCCCCACCTTTACATTTGCCATGGCCAAGGTCCTTTATTCCATTCCCAAGGAGCTTTTGAATAACTATTTCCAAACTGTTGAAGCGGTCCGTATTTTTCTTCAATTTGCTGTTTTAATAGTCTGCGTTTATAGGAAAAATCATTAAATTGTTTAATGGATGCAACGTCATCAGGATGGGTATCTAAATAGAGGGTGAGTTCTACGAGTACAAAATCGAGTTCCTGCATTTCTTCCATCCATTTATAAAATTCATTAGGAAGTGGTTGCGTCATAATAGCCTCACCGTCCTTTTTTGTAAGGATTTTCATAATAGTCATATAAAGCAGGCCACAGTGTCCCTTTCTTTAGTGCTTCACTTGGAGGGAATTGCGGTAAGTTTGGCGGCTGAAATCCCATATATAAATGCGGCGGGGTAAAGTAGTATTTTTTCCCGATGGGTGGACAGGGGTCTTGCGGACTGTGATACGGTGTGTATGACTTCACAGATTTATCCAACTTATACACCTCCTTTGGAAAACATCGCTATTATGTATTGTATTCAAACATAATTATCGTTTATGACTCATATACAAAAACTAATAGATGGGAAAGGGGAAGGAGGATAAGATGATACATTCTGTTGTGTTAGAGGTCAGTGATTTAAAGAAAACATTATATTTTTATGAAGGTATATTAGGTTTTCGGCCAAGTATAGAAAGGCCGCAATTAGATGTACCTGGGGTGTGGTATGATGCAGGGGAAATGCGGATTTGCTGTGTTCTAAATAGGGACAAAGAAGCTGCTCAGTGTGAACAATTTCTTCCGGAAATCGAAGTGAATATACAGCTGCATGAAGTGGAAAATTTATTGAAAAAGTTAGATTACTACCAAGTTATGTACACAGAACTGGAAGATTATATAGAGAAGAAAAGAGTATTATCTGTTTATGATCCCGATCAGCATATGATTCAGTTGCAATCACAATATGAGAGTGGGGATTCCTTATCATAGGCAAAAGGTGCATGAATATATATAATAAGAAACGTCCATTGTGAGGGGGAAATATGATGGATCGAGCTTATGAAGAAAATGCATTATTCGAGCATCGGTTTTGGTTAAGGATTTTGGAAGATCATGCTCATTTTATAACGGATGCTTTAGCTCCTAAAGAAAAAGAGGAAATCGAGCGAGCAATGTATTTTATACAAAAGTTTGATGAATTGAAAAAGAAAATTGGAACTACTAACTTAATTGCACTTGCAAAAGAGGCAAATGAAGCGGCAAATGAAATAAGAAAGTTTAAATTGCATATTTTACATAAACAATTAGAAGGGAAAATTTCTATTCATTTAACACCGACATTTCTTAATCACATGGTTAATGAAGTCGAAGAATACATAACGATACTGAAATATTTAATGGAAGGAAAAGTGCCTCCTCTTTTTCACGAATTACACCATCATCTTCTTTGGTTAATAGATGCAGCCGGTCATGCAGAAGCCATGTCTACCGGATTAGATTCTGTTGAAAAACGTTTAAAAGAAAAAAGTGAAGAATATGAAAAGCATTTTGAACAATTATATTTAAAAGCTGTTGAAATGGCTGGTTATTTACGGACAGAATTAGTATCTTTCCCTGCTTTAAAGAAGTTCACAAAAGATGTTTCGCTGGAAATTACTTTATTTTCGCGTTTTCTTCAGGAACTAGAAGAGTTAGAGTTATCGGGACAAATGCTAAGCTCGCTTTCGGGGAGAATGCCAGATCATATGGCAAGGGAAGAGTGCTATTATTTATTAAAACTGGCGCAGTCTTCAGGAATTGAGATTCCAAATTGCAAACCCTTTTAGGGAAATGAAAGGCCAATTTATCCCGCTATTCGTAGGCAGTAAGACCCCTACCTCAAAATTTAGAGAGAAGCGTTGTCCAGCTCTAGCGGCTAGAATCTCCGGTCGTTTCGCCCCTTCGACGAGGCAAAAAGCGCCTCTTTGTCAGGGACGTGGGCGTCCTGCGCTTCTGAGCGAGCCGCTTCCGCTTTTCTAAAGAAGATAGGTGGGGGACAACTGTCCGTAAAAGCCCGATTGGGCAGGCTTTCCATCAGTGGGGGATGAAGCTCCCCACTGATGGAAGTTTCACTTTATTTGGCCTTTCGTTTTTGTAGTTTCGTTTTTTGTTTGGTTTGTTCAATACTGGCGTTTAATGTTTCCATAATGTCTACAATGTTTTTGGAAGGGAAAATTGTTTCTGTTTTTTCATCATGTTCTATTTTTTCTTCAATGAGATTAAGGAGAGCTTCTCGATATTCGTCTGTATATTCTTCTGGTGTAAACGGAGTGGTAAGATGATGAATCAGGTTCATTGCTGCAACAAGTTCTTGTTTTTGGATGGGGATTTCTTCGTGTTTTGGTAGATTTGGAATGTTTTCAACTTCTCGGATTTCATCGGAATAGTGAATGGTTTGTAGCAGTAGACCTTGACCAAAATTGCGGACAATTGCTAAATGCTGCTTTTTACGAAGAGATATATGTACAAGACCTAACTTATTCGTTCGATCAAGAGCCTCTTTTAATAATAAATATGCTTTTTCTGACCCAGTAGTAGGACCAACAAAGTAGGAACGATCGAAAAAAATAGGATCTATTTCGTCACTTTGAATAAAGGAAAGAAAGTGTATTGCTCGTAATTCGTGGGTTCGTTTTAAATTCTCTAATTCTTTCTCATCTAAAATAATGTATTTATGAGGTTCGTATTCGTAAGCTTTCACAATATCCGTTTCCTCTACTTCTTCATCTAAACAATTGGGAGCAATTTTTTTATATTTAATAGGAGTAAGACAATCTTTATGAAGATGTAATAACTTAATATCTTTTTCTTCTACTGCACTATACAATTTAATCCCAATTTTGAGTAATCCAAATGAGAGAGAGCCTTTCCAAATTGTATACAAAAGAATATCCTCCTTTACACAAAATCATTTATAAAGAAAATGAATATGCTTAGTATGTTAGTAATGAGGGATTCCTATACAGAGACTTCTTGTTATGAGCTGTTAGGGCTATTAGCTAATGCATGAAACGTTGACTTTTTATATGAAATCTTTTAACATAGCGGTATAAAACATGTATATAAAGGGGAGTAGCTCTTGCAGCAAAGTCGTCATTACAGGGAGAAACCCTCGGCTTTGTTGGCAACAATCGTGTTGTTAGTGAGACCTTTACCAATCATGGTAAGGGCCCCTTATTGTCTTTTTAGGACCTTTACCATTTCGGTAAAGGTCCTTTTTGTATGCAGGAATAGGAGAACGAGAGAGGAGAAGGAATATGAGAAAATTGTGGAAAAGAGTACGTCTAATCTTTCAAGTACGTAAATTCATTCCGTTTTTAGGTGAATTCTTTATATCGAAGGATGTTGAATTGAAGAAGAAAATGCTTTCTATCTTATTCTTATGTGGATATGTCATGTTTCCGTTTGACATCATTCCAGATTTTTTATTGTTTTTTGGTGTGCTAGATGATGTAGCGGTAATTTTGTTTATTTTGCAGCGCATTGTGAAGATGGCTCCTGTTCATTTACAGGATAAGTATGGACTAATAGAGTAGGAGAAAGATAGATGGAACAACTGATTTTAGATTTTATTAATTACTTAAAACAATTTTCCTATTTTGGTGTTGTGTTAGCTTTAACGTTTGAGTTTGTCCCAGCTGAAGTTGTATTGCCGCTCGTGGGCTATTGGGTATATGAAGGTGATATGAATTTTTGGATTGCCGTTTTAGCGGGTACAATTGGAGGAACGACAGGACCGTTAACATTGTATGCTTTAGGATATTACGGGGGCCGTCCTCTATTAATAAAATATGGAAAGTATTTCTTTATTAAAGAAGAACAAATTCAAAAAGCAGATCATTTCTTTGCGAAATATGGTCCAGTGGTGGCATTTACAGGGCGATTTGTTCCAGGTGTACGTACGCTTATTTCGATTCCGTGCGGTATGGCGAAAATGAATATTTGGCAGTTTATCATCTACACATTTGTTGCGATGTTCCCATTAACGGCACTTTATATTTATGTCGGAATGAAACTAGGTCCGCATTGGCACAAGGCTGGTGCTATGGTGGAGCAGTATATGCTGCCGGTGTTAGGAATGATAGCTGTTTTCTTAATTGGGGTCGTTATGTACAAGCTTATTAAGAAAAAAAATAGAAGAGAATATCGATAAGAAAACCGCCGTATTTTGGCGGTTTTTACTTTGTTTTACAAATTTTTAACAATTTTTACCTTCATTTTATACTAGTTTAATAACGTTTCGCTAAAATATTCTTGTATTTTACAATATACGCGAGGAGGATTTTTGTGATTAAAAGGACGTTGTGTAAAGTGAAAGGTCTTATTGGTTTTTTAACAGTTTTCTTTTTAGTATTTACATCTTTTTCTTGGACTAGTTTTGCGGAAACAAAAGAAGAAAAAACAGAGAAAGGATCGTCTGAGAAGAAGCTTGTTTTTCCGGTGTTAAGTGATGTACATATTAAAAATAGTGGGACGGATGATACGTTTCGTTTTCAAAGAGCGCTGCAGCAATTAAACGCAGTAGCTCCAAACCAAGATGCCTTTGTAGTTGTTGGTGATTTTACAGACAGCGGTTCGACGCAACAGTATGATCGTTTCTTCCAAACTTATAAGCAATATGGAAATCAAAATGCAACTGCTATGTATGCTTTAGGTAATCATGATTATTGGAATGGATTAATTGCGCATGATGCACAGAAACGTTTTCTTAAAAAAACAGGAATGGAATCTATCTATTATCACAAAGTTGTAAAAGGCTATCATTTTCTTGTGATGAGTCCGGAAAATGGAGTGACACATGGATATTATTCAGATACACAAATTAATTGGTTAAAACAGGAATTAGTAAAAGCGAAGCAAGCTGATCCAAGTAAACCAATCTTTGTCTTTTTACATCAGCATATTAAAGGAACAGTGTACGGGAGTCATGAATGGGGGACAAATGATAGTGCCAAAATTAATGAAGTCTTAAAAGAATATCCACAAGCTGTAACGTTTTCTGGTCATTCTCATTATCCACTTGATGATCCAAGGTCAATTCATCAAAAAGATTTTACGTCTGTTGGGACATCATCAGTTAGTTATATGGAAATAGAAAAGGGAAAAGTACAAGGAAATATTCCGCCGGGAGCTGAAACATTAAGCCAAGGCTTATTGGTAGAAGTTGACGATCAAAAAGTGACGATTCATCGCCGTGATTTTCATAATAACTCTTGGACAGGTGAGCCGTGGGTAGTTGAACTTCCAGCAAAGAAAGAATCTTTCAAGTATACAGAAGATCGCGATAAGGAAAAGCCGGCATTTTTACAGGATGTAAAGCTGAAACTTTCGAATATAACAGAGACATCTGTGACAGCGACATTTCCACAAGCTGTAGATAATTTACTCGTTCACTCATACCGTTTGCAAGCAAAAGAGAAAGCAACAGGAAAGGTGAAAAACCAGCTTTTAGTCTTTTCCGAATTTTACCGGGATCCGGTGCCTAAAGAGTTGACATTTACATTAGGTGGACTAGATATTAATACGGAATATAACATAGAAGTAACACCATTAGATTCATTTGGAAATGAAAGTAGTGCTCCTTTGCGCGAAGAATTTGAAACGAATACAGAAGTAATCGATCCGAATGCGAAAGTACCGAAAGCAGATGTATTCGATGTGAACTTTTTAGATGGTACTTTTAAAGACTATTCATTGTTTGGTGCAAATGGAAGTGTAAAAGGAAATGTAGCAATTGAGTATGAGAAACCTTTAAAGAAACACGTAATAAAATTAAGTGGGCAGGATAATACATATGGATATATTCCATTTTCAAATGAGCAAAAAGAAAAGGTAAAGGATTCCTTTACACTTGAAGCAGCGTTTTCTATGAATCAAATTCGTAATCAAGCAATTATGGAAAATACCGAAAGCGGTGGAATTGGATTTGAGTCAACAGGTTCTGGTTATGTAGAATTATGGGCACATATTGGTGGCAGTTATAAACATATTGGTGTACAGCTAGAAGCTAATAAAACATACCATCTAACAGGAACATATAATGGAAGTGAACTTGCAGTATATGTAGATGGGAAAAAAGTAAATAGTCAGCGAGTAACAGGGAAAGTGTATCATCCAAACGTACCATTTGCGATTGGAGCAGATCCAACAAGCGCTGGTAATGGTAATGTTCCGTTAAATGGAAAGGTTGCACTTGCAAGACTATATAGTAAGGCGTTAACGCCTTCTGAAGTGAAAGCAGCTTATAATGAGTTTCATAATCGGATAAAAATAGAAGAGATCCAAAACTTATATGAAGAAATGAATAAGGTAAAAGAAACATTGGCAGGTACTTACGAATTTGGAGAGAAACCTGGTCAATATTCACAACAAGCGTTTGTTGAATTACAACAAGCATATAATGGTGCAAAAGAAACATTTGAAAGAATGACGGTAACAAAAGAAGAAATCGTTACAATGTATCAATCATTACAAACGGCACATCAAACCTTTTTAAATTCTAAAGTGGCAGAAGAAAAGCCACAAACGGCGAAAGAAAAGCTTCAAGTAAAGATTAATGGAGCAAAAGATTTCTTAACAAAGATACAAGTAGGAACAGAGGTAGGGCAATACAAGCATGAACCAGTGAAAGCATTAGAGCAAAAAATACAAGTAGCCGAAGCGGTTGTACGTGATCAAAAAATGACGGATCAACGTGCAGATAGTATGCAACGTGCATTAGAGGATGCCATAGGGCTTGCTGAGAAAAGTATAAACAAATAGGGCGGGGAAGAGGCTTGTCATGGACAAGTCTCTTTTGTGTGAGGATCATTCGGGACTTGAGGAAGTAGAATATATATAAATCCAAATTAAAAACCTGACATAGACACCTTTTCTTTTTAGATGGTCGAGAGCGTCTGTCCGTGCGTAGAAGCGGTCAGGGCCTTTTTCTTCCACGTGCGAAGTTCAAACAAAGAGAGAACGAAAGTAGCAGGTTATTTTTGTTCAGCATGGCGGCGACTTGTATGTTGGAAAGTCAAGTTGGATTTATATATGTTAAAATAGAATAGAGATTGTGTATAAGGAGCGGATGATGTGTCGAATCGAAAGATAAAACAAATTCTTGAGTATATATGGGTTGGTATCGTGCTCCTAGTCGGATATAAATTTTTGGGAGATAAAAGCCTGTGGATGCTTTTTTTAATAACCTTTGTATTAGGAGGACTAGGAGCATTGTTTATTAACTTTTTCTTTGATAGTATGGAATCTTGGAAAAAGAAGAAAGAACAGAAGTGAAGACGTAAGCAAGCTCACTAAGGATAGCGAGCTTGCTTTTTTACGCTTCTTTTTTCTCATCGTTTGACTTAGAAAGAATTAAATGACTGTTTCGTTTTGAGTAGAAAAAGTATACACATAAACCAATTGTTAGCCATATTCCAAAGCTAATCCACGTTTCTTTTGACAGGTTGAACATCAAGTATAGACAACAGCAAATTGCAATGATCGGTAAAATAGGGACAAATGGGACTCGAAATGCTCGTGGTAAGTCTGGGTGTGTTTTTCGTAGAATCAATACTGCAAAGCAAACGAACGTGAATGCTGTTAATGTACCGATACTTACAAGGTTTGCAAGCATGTGTAAATCTAATAAACCAGCAAGTGCCGCAGCGCCAATCCCCATAATCCATGTGTTTACTAAAGGAATTTTGAATTTTTGATTTACGCGAGATAATGCTTTTGGCAGTAGTCCATCACGGCTCATCGCATAGGAGACGCGGACTTGTCCATACATAACGACAAGAATAACGGTTGTCATCCCCGTCATTGCCCCTACAGCTAGTAAACTAGCAACTGTATCTTCACCAACAAACCTTAATGCATAAGCAACTGGATCTGATACGTCTAGTTGTGTGTAAGGAACCATCCCTGTTAATACAAAAGAAACGATGATATATAGTACGGTACAAATAAGAAGAGAGCCAATAATTCCAATTGGCAGGTCGCGCTGCGGTTTCTTTGTTTCTTCAGCAGCAGTTGCAATCGCATCAAAGCCTAAAAAGGCAAAGAATACAGTTGCGGCTCCGGCAATAATTCCGTCGTAACCAAATGGTAGAAACGGTGTCCAGTTTTCTGGTTTTACATATTTTGCGCCGGCAACGATAAAAGCAATAATGACGGCTAATTTAATTAATACCATAATATTATTTATACGTGCGCTTTCACGAATGCCTCTACCTAAAAGTAATGTAATAAAAAGGATAATGAGAACAGCTGGTAAATCAATGAGCCCTCCTTTTCCTATACCAGGGGCCGAAGCGATCGTGGCCGGGAGTTTGATTCCAAACCCAAGCAGTAGTGATTGTAAATAACCAGACCAACCAACGGCAACTGCAGCAACTGCGAGTAAATATTCAAGCATTAAACACCAGCCGACGATAAAAGCGACAATTTCTCCAACGGTCATATAAGCATATGTATAAACGCTTCCTGAAATCGGAATAGAAGAGGAAAACTCAGCATAGCAAAAAGCAACGCATGCACAAGTAAAGGCAGCGATGAGAAACGATAGCATAATAGCAGGACCAGCGTGCTTTGCCGCAACAATACCGGTTAAAACGAAAATGCCTGTCCCAATCACAGCTCCAATGCCTAAAAAGGTTAAATCAAGGGCACTTAATGTTCGATTCAGCTGACGTGGTGCTTCGGTCGTAAGGGGTTTCTTTCGTAAAAGTGTTTTCAAATTCAAATCTCCTCTCCGTAAAATGGTGGTCTTTCTTACTTCCGCTAGAAAACGGGATAGACACAACTGCGAGGTTTCGTAGCACCTGAAAGAACGAAGTAGAGAGTCAAGATTGTATGACATATAAATACAATGGAGAATGGTGCAGTTGTACTTTTTGGAATAAATATGTAATTTTACTTGTGAATTTATCATATTTCAGAATATTTTGTCAATAAAAACTGTAACAAATAAAACGACACAATTAAGCGAACACTACAGTAAGAAACGAATGCATTTTTACGTAGGAGAAGATATCATGTTATTTTATTTTGAACTTGTCGTCATTTTACTTTGTACAAAACTGGCCGGTGATATTAGCGTACGGCTTGGACAACCATCTGTATTAGGAAAGTTAATAATCGGGATTGTAATTGGTCCGGCAATGCTTGGTATTATTAATAGTTCTGAGCTAATTGATGAATTGAGTGAAATTGGTGTATTGCTTCTTATGTTTATGGCTGGGCTTGAAACAGATTTAGAGGAATTAAGCCGTAATCTTACATCATCCTTTGCTGTGGCGATAGGGGGAATTATCTTTCCGTTTGTCGGCGGATATGTTGGTGGTCTTTTGTTTGGGATGGTGCAGGCGCATGCGATTTTTTTAGGGCTACTTCTTTGTGCGACTTCTGTTAGTATTTCCGTGCAAACATTACGAGATTTAGGAAAAATGAATACGAGGGAAAGCATAACGATTTTAGGAGCAGCTGTATTTGATGACGTGATCGTTGTTATATTACTAGCATTTGTAATGAGTTTTCTCGGGGCGCAAGATGTGAACGTAACGATTGTCATTGCGAAGAAAGTCATCTTTTTTGTTACAATTTTTTTTATTAGTTGGAAAGGTGTTCCGTTTATTATGAAAATGTTATCGCCGCTTCGTGTTTCAGAATCATTAATTAGTGCGGCGCTCATTATTTGCTTTTCCTTTGCTTATTACAGTGAAATGATGGGGATCGCCGGGATTATCGGAGCGTTTGCAGCCGGAATTGCCATTTCTCAAACTACATATAAGCATGAAGTAGAACATAAAATTGAACCAATTGCATATGCAATTTTTGTTCCTATCTTTTTCGTGAGTATTGGGATGGAAATTACGTTTCAAGGATTAGGGAATCAAATATGGTTTATTATCATTATGACCGTTATTGCTATATTAACAAAATTAATCGGCTCAGGACTTGGAGCCCGGTTAACAGGATTTGATTTACGTTCATCCATTAGTATTGGAGCAGGAATGGTATCAAGAGGAGAAGTAGCACTCATTATTGCTTCAAACGGATTGACTGCCAATTTATTAGCGAAAGAGAGTTTTACATCCATTGTTATCGTTGTTATTTTGACGACAATTATTACGCCGCCATTGCTTAAGAAGTATTTTGTGTGAGAGCTGGCAAAGGCATCTATGTGCCTTTGCCAGCTCAAGTTTTGTATCGATTATCGGCGATTTTCGCAATATATCGACCGTTCTTTAGAATATATCGGCGATTCGACACGACAAAAAGACTCTTCGACAATGTTTGGCATACTTCTTAATGAGTCTTTGCCAAGCGGGTCGATGTATATGAAGTGGTACTAGATTTAAAGTGTGAAAATAAGTAACAGCCACCAATCACAATCATACTTCCGACGATTTGAATCCACGTCATCTGTTCTCCTAATAAGAGAAACGCTAAAATAGCAGTGAAAATCGGGTTGAAATTCAAGAAAATACCAGCTGTAGTCGCCCCTAATTTTTGGACGCCGATATTCCAGAAAACCATACATAACACAGTTGAAATTACACCTGTGTACAGGATAGATCCTAAGAACGAAGCGTTTACATTTGAAATAGTGAAATCAGAGATATTAAAGGGAATCAATATGATAATACCAAAGATACCAGAATATAAAGTAGACATCATTGGCGTTGTCTTTTTCGTTGCCCATCTACTGCAAACAGAATAAATGCCCCATACGCATACCGCGGCCATCATCCACCAATCACCGATATTAAAATGTAAGGAAAACAGTGCATCTATTTTTCCTTTTGAAAGAACAAGCGTAACGCCAAAAAAGGAAATAATCATCGATGTGATTTGCCATATATTTATTTTTTCTTTTAAAAATAGCGCTGAACAAGCAGCGATAGAAATCGTATTTAACGTAGAAATAAGTCCAACATTTGTTGCTGATGTATGCTCTAACGCCCAAAATTGAAATATGTTAAAGAAAACAACACCAGTAACTCCCATTAGAAATAAAGGAAGAATTGCCTCTTTCGGCGGGAATAGTTTCTTTTCTTTCAGCCAAACAATGGGGAAAAGGCAAATGACTGCAATGCCCCAGCGAAGAGTCGTAAGTGTCATCGGCGAAGCGTGCCCGACAAGAGATTTTCCCACAACGAAATTTCCGCCCCACAATAGGCTTGTGATGAGTAATAAAATAACATAAGGCATAATACGAGTTAGCTCCTTTTACAAGAAAGTAGGGCTTGCGCATTGCCCGTTTGATGAAAGAAAGCCACTGTGCACGGTGGTGTAATATATATACTTTAAACTATGTAAATTGTAGCATTTTTCTTGTTTGTCATATATGTTATTTTGTATAATTAATAAAATTCGAAATAATATAAAGTGATTATGCTATTTTGCGAAATGTTGTTCATTTTAAGTGCGGTTGTTATGTGTTTTCGCGAATAATCGTTTGCTTTGAAAAGGGAGATTGGAAATGGAACGGTTAGATGATTTAGATGTTCAAATTTTAAATGTGCTGCAACAAGAAGGGCAGCTGAGCAATGCGGAGGTTGCAAGACGCGTTAATCTTTCACCGCCAGCTACGCACGCACGGGTGAAACGATTAGAAAACGAAGGATTTATTAATCGGCAAGTAGCTATTTTAAATCAAGAGAAACTTGGATTTGACTTATTATGCTTTATTTTTGTTAGTACAAATATTCATCAAGCAGAGAAGCTTGAAGTGTTAGAGAAAGCGATGCGCGAAATGCCAGAAGTATTAGAATGTCATTGTTTAACGGGGGAGTATGATTATATTTTAAAAGTGGTGCATCGCGATCGAAATGAACTGGAACGTTTTATTCGTAAATTAAATATGCTCGGCATTACGAGAATTCAAACGAGTTTAGCGCTAAGAGAGATTAAGTATTCTACTGTGTTGCCTTTGTAAAGCGAAAAAGAAGGCGGAGCTGTTTAGCTCCGCCTCTTATGCATGAGGACGAATCCACAGTTTCGCAAAGTCCGTCCACCCGAACGAATCGATGGTGACATTTTGCAAGGCGGATGGGAAACTTCTTCTTTTTAAGACATGGTAGTAAAAGATAAGAAGATACTGGTCACTAAGAAGTTTTTCGATTGTAGATATGAAGTCATATCGTTTTTCTTTACTTGGCTCTGCTATAAAGCGGTCAAGCATGCTTTCAATTTGCTTATGATAATGCGGATGTCTAAAACGATGAACAAAGCAGCTTTTATTTTTAAAGATATGTAGAAAAGCCATTTCAAGATTAGCGTCGAGCACTTCTCCTGTTAAAATGATATCAGCTTGCTTGGCAATCTCTTTGTTAAAGTAATCAGTGACTGGAAAGGGATGAAGCTGTAAACATATGCCGAGTGGTTCACATCGTTTTTGTAACCAGATTGCATCGTACTCGCTACCTTTAACCGCAAAGAAATAGATGTGTAGCGTCTCTCCGTTATATGTACTTTGTTGCAGGTATTCTTTCGCTTTCGATAAAGATGTTTCTTTATGCATTGTACGGCTTTTATCGGGAAAGAAGCTATAAGCTGGCATTGTACGATTATCACCAAGATCTTGGATTAACGATAAGGGATCCATGATTTCTGCCCACGCTTTTCGGAAGTAGATATCATGCTGCGGGCCGTTTTTTTGAAAGTTAAATGCTGCGTATATACAGCCAATTTCTTCTGTTTCCACCGCCTTTTCTTCTTTACACCCCATGTTCGGTAATTCGTAATTTGTTCGTATTTTTGACTGCTTTGGAACAAACCAAAATTCAATCTGATCAAGGAGTGCCCGCTCTTTAAAATAATCTGGAAATGCTTCTAAAATAATATGATCTTCGGTAAGACTTTTTATTTTAAAGGGACCTGTGCCAATATACTGGTGATTTTGGATCATTACATCATGCGGTAAAATGGATAATTGCACAGAGCTTACGTAATGTAGAAAAAATCGATTTGGTTTTCGTAAATGAAAGATAACTTGCAGAGGAGATGGATTGTCTATTTTCGCAATTCCCTCTGTTAACCAGTCAAAAGGAGATTGAACGGTCTGTAACCTTTCAAAGGAGAAGATTACATCTTTTCCTGATAATGTTTGCCCGTGATGAAAACGAACACCTTTACGCAGGTAGAATGTCCAAGTAAGTTGATTATCGCTTACTTCCCACGTATGTGCCAAATGCGGCTCAATTTCGTCCGTTTTCTCGTTATATTTCACTAATGTATCAACGAGTTGGCTAATAAGATGACTTTCTGTTGTCACAGCTGCAAAAGCTGGATCAATGGGGAGTAATTTTCGATTATATGGAATTTTTAGCACATCATACAGATCATCTGAAGTTGTATATCCAAAATAAGTATTTAATCGTTCTTCTATTTGTTCTTTCAGTAAAAAAGGCAACGGTTCTTTCAATAGAAGGAAAACTTCTTTTAACTTCTCATTTTTTAAAAGTTCTTCAACATGCGGCAAAATCGCTTCTGTAAATGTATGAAGAAAGTGAATTTCCGTTTTATTTCCTCGGCCTCTTCCTGGTATCCAGTCAATCAGTTTTTCTTCACTCATTTTCTTCAGTAAAATCTTCACATTTTTTGTACTGCAAAATAAAATAGCGGCCAGTTCTTGGAGACTATTTTGAATATGCTGTTCATTTGGAAAGGAAAGTCTTAGCCGAATATAGTGGTCCATAATTTTCATGTTATACAGCTCCTTTTTCTAAAAGGGGAAACTCTTCAGAATATTTTAACCTTTTTCTTCCTCTTTTTCAAAGTAAAATGAAGAAACAGAAGGAGGAGGGAACAAATGGGATTTTGGTCAATGCATCGCAACATTAAAATTAGAATTATTACATCCTTTTTAACTCGAACAGTAGGAACGATGATTTTTCCATTTATGGCAATTTACTTTTCCATAAAATTAGGAGCGGCATTAGCGGGATTCTTATTGTTATTGAATGTAATTGCGTCGCTTATTGTTGGTTTATATGGCGGCTATATTGCCGATACATTAGGACGGAAAAAGGTCATGATTATCGGACAGGTGATTCAAGTCATTTCTATTGCTTGCATGGGAGTTGTGAACTCAGACTATATAGATTCAGCTTGGCTTACATTTGTATTTTTACTGATCAATAGCATCGGTTCTGGCGTGATGAATCCAGCAACAGAAGCAATGCTAATTGATGTAAGTACACCGGAAAACCGAAAAATGATGTACAGCATTAATTACTGGGCAATCAATTTATCGATTGCGATCGGTGCGATTTTCGGCGGACTTCTCTTTGAACATTATCGTTTTCAATTATTTATGCTGCTGACAGGTATTGCATTATTAACACTGTATTTAATTACAGTTTACATGGAAGAAGTATATGTCGTTCAAAAGAAAGTAGAAAAGAAAAACGTATTAACAGATATGGTGAGCAATTACCGAGTAGTCGTGAAAGACAAGGCATTTATCGTATTATGTTTAGGAAGTATATGCGCATTATCATTAGAGTTTCAAATTAATAACTATATCGGTGTCCGTCTGCAAAAAGAATTTGAAACGATAACATTTTCACTTTGGAACGGAAATAGTTTTGACTTAACAGGGATTCGGATGCTAAGCTGGATCTCCACTGAAAATACAGTACTAGTCGTTTTATTTTCAGCGCTTATGGTAAAAATCATGAATCACTTTGAGGACCGGAAAGTACTGTATACAGGTTTATTTATCTATACAATTGGATTTACGATATTTGGAGCAAGTAACAGTCTATGGGTTTTATTACTCGCAGGTTTGTTCCAAACAATTGGAGAAATGATGTATGTGCCAGTCAGCCAATCGATTCGGGCAGATATGGCAAGAGACGATGCGAGAAGTTCTTATATGGCCATAAACGGCATGGTCTTTCAAATCGCAAAGATGGTAGGAACGCTTGGCATTATGATTGGTTCCGTTATTGCATCTTGGGGGATGAGTATCTTGTACTGCTTCATAGGAATTAGTAGTATTGTCTTATTTAAGAAAGCAGTTGATATGTATCATCGTCAAGGGGAGAAGATAGGATAATGAGAAGGCTGCTTGTTTTATTAACCTTTCTATTATATTAAAGTAAGTGTGAAAGATAGAAGATATGTATATAAGCTAAAAAAACGACATAAAACCCCTTTCTTTTAGGGGAGGACAAGAGCATCTGGCCGCGCATGGAGCGGTCAGGGCCTTTTCCTGCCACATGCAAGGTTTGAAACAAAAGAGCGGGTCGGTAGCGAGCGTGTTGTATTCTGCATAGCGGTGAATTATGTGTCGAAACATTAAAACAGATTTATATAGGAGATAATTATAATGAAAATTAGCCCAAAAGAATTTTATAGTCGTAATATACGTTATATGATTAGGTCAGCAATGGAAGAAGATGCAAAAAATTTATCTGAAGTACGATTACAAATAGATGGCGAAACAGAGAATTTAGATAGAGAAAAAGGCGAAGCATACATAGATGAAGCTGGTTTTAAAAAAATCATTAAAGAGGATACAGACAGTGTGAGTAATCTATTTTTAGTAGCTGAAGTGAATGGAAGAATTGCAGGTTTTTCAAGGTGTGAAGGGAACAAATTGAAAAGAACATCTCATAAAGTAGAATTTGGTGTCTGCGTATTACAAGAGTATTGGGGATACGGTATTGGAAAGAACTTCTTAACAGAATCCATCAATTGGGCAGACTCGCATGGAATTAAGAAAATCACTTTGAATGTTCTTGAAACGAACGATAAAGCGAAAAGTCTTTATGAAAGATACGGTTTTGAAGTAGAAGGGATTTTAAAAAATGATAGAATTTTATCGGATGGAAATTACTATAATACTATTTTGATGGGAAGATTTAATGGGTAAAGTGTTATATATAAATATAAATTGAAACCCGATATAAAACTTAGGGGAGGGCGAGAGCGTCTGGCCGCGCATAGGAGCGGTCAGGGCCTTTTTCTGCCACATGCGAGGTTTGAAACAAAAGGAGCAGGCCAGTAGTGGGCATGTTGTATTCTACATAGTAGCGATTTGTATGTTAAAAAATCAAAGTGAATATATATAGAACAAGGAAGTGGGAGAATGTTTCCTATTTTAAAAACAGAAAGACTAATTTTGAGAGAACTAATAGAAGATGATGCACAAGGAATATTGAATTGCTTTTCAAATGAGGATGTATTACGTTACTACGGACAAAATCCATTAACAGATCTAGAACAGGTTGAAAATATAATTAGGAATTTTTCAAATAACTATAAAGAAAAACGTGGGATAAAATGGGGAATTCAAATAAAAGAAACAGAAGGAATTATTGGAACGATTGGATTTCATGACTGGTCTTTCGAACATAAGAGAGCGGAAATCGCTTATGCCCTTTTACCTGAACACTGGGGAAAAGGGTATGCCGCTGAAGCAGTTTTAAAAGTTATATCATACGGATTTCATGAGCTACATTTAACTCGGATTGGAGCAGTTGTTTTTACAGAAAATAAAGCATCTAATGTACTACTAACAAAATTAGGCTTTCAAAAAGAAGGCGTTCTTAGAAATTATATATATCAAAATAATGTTGCATATGATACGAACGTTTACTCCTTGCTTCCAACTACTGCCTATACTCGGAATTAAGTTTATCGGCGATTTTCACGATATATCGGTGCAAATGATGTATTTATCGGCGGTTTTTCTAATATATCGGCGATTCGACAGGGAATAAAGACCCTTCGGCAATGTTCGAAATAAAAAGAATCCATTGTGATCAAAATGGATTCTTTTTATTTCAGTAAAATAACCCCGAAAAAGAACAAAAACTGTATAAAACTCACTATATAGATAAACGTCATAAAAGCCCGCTTTCGCTCTACAAGTGAAACTGGATACAATGCTACAATACTATTTCCTGAAAAATAATTCCAAAGAGCACGAAGTTGTAAAAATGATATGTATAGGAAACATAACGTGACGATTCCTTTTCCAATAAAGGTGGGAATGTAGTAGGAAAGAAAGCCTCCTACTAAAGTTAATCGTATATACATACCAAAGTAATCGTTAGTACGTACAAAGGATAAACTATACAAATATAAAAAAGGAGATTGTTTTTTATACAAGATTTGTTCAATCCAGGTGGTGAGCCACTTTCTTTGTTTGACTTGTTGTTTAATTTGCGGTACATCTGTAAAGAAATGTACAAATTGATAAAAGCGCATGTCCATTTGTTCTTCTTGCTCTATTAAATATTCCCAATGAATGTGCCTTTTTTGTTTGTTCATCGTATATAAAAATAAGAGCGTTATGACAAGGAGTATACTTCCTACAACCGTAATGGAAGAGAATTGAAATATTGTATATGTAATAGCTGCATTGCAGAATATCCGAATAAGTAACCAGTATGAAGCAAAGTCTGTATTTCTATATGTCCAATGTATGTACATATTCCACCACTTTATAAAAGCAAGAATGACAAAGACTCCGCATAAAAAAGCGGGAGTTGTATGTAATGATTGCTGGGCAAGAGGTGTAATGATGAGTACCGCGCATGATAATGGAAAGAGTTGCATGATATAGCTATATAAAAGAGAACGCTTAACATAATAGGCTAGTTTTTCCTCTATCGGCAATAGATATAGGATATCTGGCTTTTGTAAAAATGTTCGAATGGGAGAACGAGTGAGTATAACCGTAAGTAAAATCATCACAATGGTTAATGCAACAGACTCAGATGGAAAGGAACGAAGAAATTTTGCATAATAATAGCCGCCAGCGCCAAGAAGAATAAGGAAGCTATAAACTAGACCACTTACAATACGAGCAAAGTACATCGTGATTTTTTGTAGATGTTGCTGAAAACGATTCGTCCAAAGTGTTTCGATTGTCACTATAGCCACCTCTATATTGTAGATTGTTACGATTTGAAATATATGAACAGGTCTTCGAAGCGACTCAATACCCATTTTTTCGAAAATGTTCTAGTCTTTTATTTTTCTGTTTTCCTTTTTTAGGTATGTGTTCGGTTGTCATGCATAGGCTTGCTGCAATATACATGCAATTAGCTATTATTAATACCATTATAGGCAAAGACATAATAGGTAAAGTAGGGAAGACAGCTAAACACATAAGAGATGGGCGGTTTAGAATAATCGCGAATAAGACAAAAATTGTCGATATGAGCAGGCAGGAAAGAGCTATTATCATTTCCATATTTAAATAAAATTTGCGAATACACACAGTTAAATTGAGAACGCATCCAAGAATCCCTAATAAATATCCTATAATGTGCACAACACTTCTCTTTTTGAAAACTTGTAACATGTTGCAAATACTCCTTATTCCTTTTTCTGTTATTTTATCATATGCACATCACGATATCATGGGTGAATTTGGAAAATATCTTTTGTTTTAATACCGCACGTGGCAGAAAAAGGTCCTGACCGCTACCACACACGGCCAGATGCTCTCGTCCACCCTAAAGAAGAGGTTTTCTTTCTTTATATGTACATAAAAAAGCAAGCTACCTTTTTAGGCAACTTGCTCGTTTTGTTTCTCTTTTTTCTCATCACGTTTCATTAATGGATAGAATGCAAATCCGACGATAAATAATCCAATGCCAAGCAGGAATGTTTTCACATCAGAAGATCCTGTTTTAATAACCCATAGTGCATAAATAAGTGCAATAGCCGCAATGATTCCATCTATGATACGAGAACCTTTTTGATTTTCGTATGTTTCACCTGTCATAACAAGTTTAAGCTGGAAGATTGGTGAAACGAGATATGGAATTAAGTAGGCAAGTGTTGAAACGGTAATAACAAATGTATACGCCTCGGCAATTGTCCCGGATAGTGTTGAGAATAGGAACACTTGCGACATAATGTTTGTTATACGAAGCGAATAAATCGGGCTCCCTTTTTTATTTGTTTTTGTAAAGAAAGATGGAAAGAATCCTTCTTTTGCTGCTTGATATGGTACTTCTGAACTTAATAAAACCCAACCTAGGATGGATCCAAATAAAGAAGTAAGTGCAAGCAGCGCCATTAATTTTCCGCCGCCATGTCCCATTGCTGCAGATAATGCATCTGCTAATGGTCGTTCAGATGCTTGTAGTTTATCGACATGAAGAACGCCCATTGTTAAGATTGTAATTCCTAAATAGATACCAACTGTTAATAGTAAGCCAGTAACAGTTGCGCGTTTTACTGTTTTTGGTGAAACAGCACGGTTTGATAATAAGACAGCTGACTCGATGCCGATAAAGGCCCAAAGTGTTGTTAGGGCAGCTAAGTTTACTTGTGATAATAGTCCGTGTGAAACGCCTTCTTTATCAATAATCGGTGTATACCATTGTCCAAGTTTAGATGCTTGGAAGGCAAATAACGTTACCACAATGAAGAGAAGGAATCCTGTTACTTTCGTTGTTGTTGCAAGGAAGTTCAATTTCCCAGCACCGTTTATGCCGTTCGTTAAAATCATATGTGTCCCCCACAGTAAAAGGGTACAAATAGAGAACGTAATTAGTTTTCCAACTTCAATGTTGAACGTTCCGATTGAAAATAATACATGCGTATCTTTCATAATTGGGAAAAAGAGCGATAAATAACCAGCAAATGATGTAATGATCGCTACGTTACTTGCCCAGTTTGCAACCCAGTAGCCCCATACGATGCTAAAACCCGCCATTTTTTTCGTTTTTTGTGAAGAAAAGAGTGCATAAGCATGACTTTGCGGACCTGTTGTTAAATCGGGACGACGAATTGCTAAATTACCGAAAACAAGAGCTAACATTAACACGCCAAATCCTGTCGTTAACCAAGCTAATGTAACACCAAGAGGACTAGCTGTTTGTGCTAATGTACTCGGAACCATGAAAATACCAGCTCCGACCATATTTCCAACTACAAATGCAGTGAGTACCCAAAAACCCCATTTTTTTTGTTGCATAGAAACTACCTCCAAAATTAGTATAACCAAGTCAAGCGAGGAGATATGTATGTGTTTGAAGTTCCAAACAAAACAAAAAAGCGCGTATATGTTCACGCGCTTCTCAATCTTATTAAGAAACCCACGGACATATCTCTCGATAGCTCTCCACAAGCAAACAGCTTGTGACAGTCCTGCACTTATTCAATGCAGACCCAGCAAAAAAGCGTTGTGGATACTTCTTGCTTCGGCAATTATTCCTTTCAGATTTGTTCAGCGATGCCACACATCTCCCAAATCATACTATTAATAATTGCAACCTCTACCTCACCGAGATACGAATGAGGATTTATATATAAAGTTAACATAACCAAGGGTAACAAATGGATTTTTATTCGTCAATGCAAATAAATATAATCAGATGATTGAGATAATAAAGTATGTTTTAAATAATGAAACAACTTATGGATTTGCATCATACAATATGTATATAAAAGAAGGAGAAAGTGCAGCTTTTATCATGAAGAGCACTTTATTTGAGAGGGATAAACGGATGGAGAGCTGGTTAAAGAGAAACTGTTTTATATGTGGAAAGGAAATGTACAGGTGTGAAAAACCGGATCCGATAGAGGAGCTAAAAAAACAAAATGAAGAACTCGCAGCTTCTTTAGAACAATGTATGAGGTTACTCTATAATATACAAACGAATGTAAGTAAAAAAACAGAAAAGAGTGCATTACCTCCTCTTTTTTCGTTAGGAGATAAGATAGAAGTATTTGACGGGGAAACAAGTACAGAAGGGATCTTTATTGAGTGTACAAATGAATGGTTATATTGGATTAACGTAGATTATGATTTAACCATTAGTCATATAAAAAGTGTAAAGCGTATTATAAAAAAAGAGTCTATTCAAAAAGGGTATGTATAACTCTTTTTGAATAGGCCCAGTATCTTTTTGTGAAAGGGTTAAATAATTTTATAGGTAATTAGGAAACTTTACGAATGCTAATTGTATCTAAACTTGTAATGTTAATATTTGCAAAGCTATCCACCCAGATTAAGAAGTTGTTGTCTACACGAATGAAAACACCTTGAGCGTCAATTTCATTTCCTGCTGAAAAAACGCGAATTTTATCGCCTTCTACTAAGCCGTTTAATCTTGATACTGCCATGAGTCCGCCTCCTCTCTATCAGAAGTTAATATATATATATGAAAATGTTAGAGAGTGTGTGCGAGAGAGAGGTAGTACTAGCAACCATTTTTATAGAGTTACATTACATGCAATACTGTTATTTTCTCACACGTCATAGATTCAAAATTCTTACGAATAGTTTGTGCATCGTTAATCTGAACAGAGTCTATTCAAAAAGGATTAATATAACTCCTTTTGATATAGACCCAGTGTCTTTTTGTGAAAGTGTAAAACAATTTTATAGGTAATTAGGAAACTTTACGAACGCTAATTGTATCTAAGCTTGTAACGTTGATATTTGCAAAGTTATCAACCCAAACTAAGAAGTTGTTTTCTACGCGAATGAAAACGCCTTGACCGTCAATTTCACGTCCTGCTGAAAACACACGAATTTTGTCGCCTTCCACTAGGCCGTTTAATCTTGATACTGCCATAAGAACGCCTCCTCTCTATCAGAAGTTAATATATATATATGAAAATGATATAGAGTGTGTGCGAGAGAAATATAGTGCTAGCAACCATTTTTATAAAATATAAAAAGAAGTAGAAATTATTTTCTACTTCTTTTTACTTTGTTTTTTTGTTTGAAACCTCGCAAGTGGCAGAAAAAAGCCCTGACCGCTACTATGCATGGCCAGGTGCTCTCGCCCACCTAAAAAAGAGGTTTTCTGTCTTTACATCAAATTCAATACTGTTACTTTCTCGCGTGTCATAGATTCAAGGCTTTTACGAATACCTTGTGCGCCCATACCAGAACCTTTTACACCGATGAATGGGAAGTGATCTGGGCCGCGCTCAGTGCGTCCGTTAATTTGAACAGAGCCTGTTTCAATTTTGTTTGCGATGTGAAATGCTTTGTTAATATCTTTTGTAAATACACTTGCTTGTAAACCAAACTCAGATTTGTTTGCAATTTCAATTGCTTGTTCGTCAGAAGAAACGCGAATGACTGGAAGAATCGGACCGAATGGCTCTTCCCAAGCGACTTTCATATCTTCCGTTACATGATCAAGAAGTGTTGGATAGATTAAGTTACGCTCACGTTTGTTGCCGATGACAACAGTTGCACCTTTTTGCACTGCATCGTCTACTAAACTTTGAACGAAATCAGCAGATTTATCATCGATTAATGGTACGATCGTGCTGTCTTGTTCCGGAGAACCAACAGATAACTTTGCAATTTCATCTTTTAATAAGCGAACAAGTTCATCTGCTACATGTTCATGTACAAGTACGCGTTTAATCGCTGTGCATCGTTGACCGGAGTAAGAGAATGCCCCGCTAATAATATGTTTGGCAGCTTCTTGTAAGTCTGCGTCCTCGCGTACAATACCAGGATCTTTTCCGCCAAGTTCAAGGACAAGTGGGATCATTGCCGCTTTTTTCGCTAAATGCGTTCCTGTGTGTGTACCACCTGTGAACGATACCATATCGATGCCAGAATGCTCTACTAAGTAATCACCAATGACAGAACCACGTCCTGTTACTACGTTAACAAGTCCTTTTGGAAGGCCTGCTTTATGCAAGGCTTCAATCATTTTAATACCGCTAATTGCACCTTGTGTAGCCGGTTTAAAGATAACGGCGTTTCCTGTAATAAGGGCCGGTGCAAGCTTGGCAGCTGCTAAGTTGACAGGATAGTTAAATGGTGAGATGGCAAGAACGACGCCAAGCGGAGCGCGCTGAATAATTGCAAGTTTAGATTTAGCGCCGCCAGGGAAGCTGTCACCCATCATACTTTCACCATGCATATGCATAGCTTCATCTACTGTGTAACGAATGAAATCAGCTGTACGAACAACTTCTTTTTGTGCATCTTTATATCCTTTGCCGACTTCTTTCATGATGATATCGGCAATTTCATCTTGCATATTCACGAGCTCATCAGCCCATTTATATAAATATTGTGCACGATCTTGAAGAGACGCTTCGGACCAGTCTTTTTGAGCTTCTTTCGCCAATTGAATCGCTTCATCTACTTCCGTGCGAGTAATTGCCTGTACTTGTCCGATTACTTCATGAAGATATGGAGATGAAATGTCGATTGTTTGCCCTGAAGAGCTTTCTTTCCATTCTCCATTTATATAAAATTTATACGTATTGCTAGTTGTCATTGCTAAGTCCTCCTAAAAATTAGTGACTTGTAAGAGTGAGTATATGGTGATTGTATGAGCTTTGAAAAAAAATTTCAAATGAAATGTTTGTGAAATCTATTTTTGGCATGGTTTTTGCATTTGCTTTCTTCATTATGAAATAAGGCTCTGTTAAAGAATTATTAACCGATCAACTCGTTTTGCTAACCGTTATATTATTATTACGATGTTTAATACTTTATCGAATTTATTCAAAATCAACATTTTTATTTAACAGATCTTAAAATAAAAAAATAATTGACAGAAAAGTCTTTAAAGTTATACAATTAAAAATGGAAAATAAAAGAAGAAGGAGGTGCGCGTGATGATTGTAATCGTATATATGAATGGCTTAGGTGTTTTACACAATAAATATCATCACGCAACCTCTACGGACAAATAACGCTTCTTGTTAGTTTAAAAAGAAAGCGTACGTTGCGTGTGCCGTGACGTACGCTTTTATGCGTTTTTCGCATATCGTTAAAGCGACGGTATGCCTTTTTTTGTCCCTTTTTTTAGATTGTTCCTATACATTTGTATAGTTTCAATAATTCATTTTAGAAAGGTAGGAATGACGATGGAAAAGTATGAGGTGCGTATGGTAAAAACGGAGACGCTAGATAGCGGATAACGAGCCTATGTTTATACAACAACGAGAAGGGAGAGGTTACATTGTTTTCTGTATTACAAAAATTAACATGGTTTTTTAAAATGCATTGGAAAAGGTATAGTATTGCCATTGGTTGTTTACTTATTGTCAATGTCGTTGAGGTGATCCCGCCAAAGTTAATTGGATTAGCAATTGATGATATAAAAGCTGGGGATTTAACAAATGCGGGGATTATGAAATATGTAGGAATGTTGCTCGGGGCAGCAGCCGCCGGTTATATACTTTCTTATGTGTGGCAATATCAGTTATTTGGCGGTGCATTTGTGCTTGAAAAAACGATGCGTTCCAAATTTATGGGACATTTGCTGAAGATGACGCCAACTTTCTATCAGAAAAACCGTACAGGTGATTTAATGGCAAGAGCAACGAACGATTTGAAGGCAATTGCCATGACAGCTGGATTTGGTATTTTAACGCTCGTTGATTCGAGTTTATATATGCTGACAATTGTACTTATGATGGGTATTTCAATTAGTTGGAAGTTAACATTTGCTGCATTACTACCGCTGCCGATTATGGCGTATGCAGTGAGTGCTTATGGAAAGAAATTACATGAGCGCTTTACAGTTGCTCAAGATGCATTTGGAGATATGAATGATAAAGTGCTGGAGTCGATTGCTGGTGTACGTGTGGTTCGCGCTTATGTACAGGAAAGAGAAGATGAGAAGCGCTTTAATACGTTAGTGACAGATGTATATGCAAAGAATATGAAAGTCGCAAAAATTGATTCGCTTTTTCAACCGACAGTGAAGATGCTTGTTGGGATGAGTTATTTAATTGGCCTTGTGTACGGAGCGTTTTTAGTATTTCAAAACGAGGTAACACTTGGAGAACTTGTATCGTTTAATGTGTACCTTGGTATGATGATTTGGCCGATGTTTGCAATTGGTGAGCTGATTAACGTGATGCAGCGCGGGAATGCTTCACTTGATCGTGTAAATGAAACGTTAGCATATAAGCAAGATGTACAAAACGTAAAGAAACCACTTCGCGTACATCAGCCAGATTGTATTGATTTTGAAGATGTATCTTTTTCATATCCGACATCTTCTACGCTAAATTTAAAAAACGTTTCGTTTTCGCTTAGCAGAGGAGAAACGCTTGGGATTGTTGGGAAAACAGGGAGCGGAAAAACGACGCTCGTTCGGCAGCTTCTGCGCCAGTATCCGCTCGGAACAGGGGAAATTACAGTGTCAGGTATACCGCTGCAAAACATTCACATTGATCAAGTATTAAGCTGGGTTGGATATGTTCCGCAAGAACACATTCTGTTTTCAAAAACAGCGCGGGAAAATATTTTATTTGGTAACCGAGAGGCAAGTGAAGAGGAGCTGCAAAAGGCAATTGAAATTGCTGCTTTTACGAAAGACTTGGAATTTTTGACGGATGGACTAGAAACGCTTGTTGGAGAAAAAGGTGTATCGCTATCTGGCGGGCAAAAACAGCGTATTTCCATTGCACGTGCAGTCATTCAAAACCCAGAAATTTTAATTTTAGACGATTCATTATCAGCGGTTGATGCAAGAACGGAAGCCGCAATTATTGAAAATATCAGGAAAGAACGAAGCGGGAAAACGACGATTATTACGACGCATCGTTTATCCGCAACGCAGCATGCGGATTGGATTCTCGTGATGGATAATGGTGAAATCATTGAAGAAGGAACGCATGACATGCTGATTCAAAAGGGCGGTTGGTATACAGAACAGTTTGAAAGGCAACAAGGGGAAATCGTAGAAGGCGAGGTGAAAATATGAGTGTTGGAAAACGATTATTTCAATATGCGATGAAAGTAAAAGCAACGATTGGAATTGCTTTAGCAATGTTATTTATTTTCGTTATTGCGGAATTAGCTGGGCCGTTTGTGGCAAAAACGATGATTGATGAACATATTGTTGGTGTTGAAAAACCTTGGTATGAAACAGTAAAAGGAGATGATGCTGTTTTTTATCACAACACTTGGTATAAACGAAGCGATCGATTTGAAGCAGGTGAGCAGAAAGGAAAAGAAGCGCGCATTGTTCAAATTGGCCGCGACTATTATTTTATTCCTAACAAACTTTCACTTGAAGGAACGCGGTCTGTAAAAGGAGATATGGTGACGATTCAGAAAGGGGAAGCTGCGCAAGTCTATAAAGGAACGAAGCTGACAGGGAAAGAAGTTTTCTCGTTTTATCAGCCAGAAATAAAACGACTACTTATACTCGGAAGCGGCTATTTAGCACTATTACTTGTTGTGTCTCTCTTTGCGTATGGAAAACAATTTTATTTACAAAAAGCAGCGAATAAAATTATTCAAATTATGCGAGAAGACGTGTTTTCTCACATTCAAACATTACCGATTCGCTACTTTGATCATTTGCCGGCCGGGAAAATTGTTTCTCGTGTGACAAATGATACGGAGGCGATTCGCGAACTATATGTAACGGTATTATCGACATTCTTTTCTAGCTTTATTTATATTATTGGTATTTTTGTTGCCTTGTTCTTATTGGATGTAAAGCTTGCTTTTATGTGTTTAATCCTTATTCCAATTTTATGTGTGTGGGCGATTTTTTATCGAAAATATGCAGCTGCATACAATCATAAAATGCGCTCACGCTTGTCGGACATTAATGGAACAGTGAATGAATCCATTCAAGGGATGCCAATCATTCAAGCGTTTCGTCAAGAGCACAGGGCAAAACAAGAATTTGAACAATTAAATGAAGAGTATTATATGTACCAAAATAAAATTTTAAGTTTAAATGCAGCGACGTCTCATAACTTAGTTGGTGTACTCCGCAACATTGCATTTACAGGTGTGATTTGGTACTTTGGCGGCGCATCATTAAGTGCAGCAGGAGTGATTTCATTAGGTGTGTTATATGCGTTCGTTGATTATTTAACGCGATTATTTTCGCCGATTACAAATATGGTGAATCAGTTAGCAAACTTAGAGCAAGCGCGCGTTGCTGCAGAGCGTGTATTTGAATTGCTAGATGAAAAGGGAGAAGCGGTGCAGGAAGAGCACATTCCGTCGATAAGAGGAAATGTTCGTTTTGATAACGTTTCGTTTTCTTATAACGGGAAAGATGAAGTGCTGCGAAATATTTCCTTTGAAGCAAAGCAAGGGGAAACAATTGCGTTAGTCGGGCACACCGGATCGGGAAAAAGTTCGATTATGAATGCACTCTTTCAGTTTTATGAATTTCAAAAAGGCAGCATCACAATTGATGGACACGATATAAAAGAAGTGCCAAAACAAGCGCTTCGCGAACATATGGGAATTGTACTGCAAGATCCATTTCTATTTACAGGAACAGTTGCTTCCAATGTAAGTTTAGAGCAAGAACGAATTTCGAAGGAAACGATTGTGAAAGCGCTGCGTGATGTTGGTGCAGAGCGTTTTGCTGGTAACATTGAGGAAGAAATAACGGAAAAAGGAAGTACGCTTTCAACAGGTGAAAGGCAGCTCATTTCTTTTGCCCGGGCCCTTGCCTTTGATCCAGCTATTTTAATTTTAGATGAGGCAACATCCAGCATTGATACGGAAACAGAGGCAATGATTCAACAGGCGCTCGAAGTCGTGAAAAAAGGGCGAACGACATTTATTATTGCCCACCGTTTATCAACAATTAAAAGCGCTGACCAAATTATCGTACTAGACCGCGGAACGATTCTTGAGAAGGGCTCACATGAGGAGTTGATGGAAAAGCAAGGTCGTTACTATGAAATGTACAAAACGCAAATTGCAGGTAGTCAAAGTGCATAGTGTTCACGGAATGTTCAGATAATTTTAAAACAATGTTTACAAGTAGGACGTATTCTCCCTTTGGTTATATGATACGTTGAACGAAAGGGGGAATAGAAATGGAGGAATTATCAGTTACCTTTAACATTGCGTTCTTTTTGTTATTATGCGGAATGATTGGATATTGTGTGTTAGATTCTTAAAGAACTTGCCAGGGTGGCAAGTTCTTTTTTTGTGCCTGCCGATATATCCGCGATGTTCAACACGTTTGATTTTGAACGAAAAGGATACACTAAGTGAAAACATTTTAATTGAAAAATGTTGCAAGATTGAATAGAATAAGTTAATGTTATTCTTAAATTCCTATCAGAATACTTGGAGGATTGTCATCATGAAAAAATTACTTTCATTTTTCGTACTTGCACTACTGGTTGTGGGAGTTGTAGCAGGTTGCGGAAAACAAGAAAAAGATCATACAGCAGAGGGTACTAGCAAAGATGCGCTTGAGCAAATTAAGAAGAGCGGAGAGCTTGTTGTTGGTACAGAAGGTACATACCCGCCGTTCACATTCCATGATGAAAGTGGAAAGTTGACTGGGTTTGATGTTGAAATTGCAGAAGAAGTAGCAAAGCGTCTTGGCGTGAAAGCAGTATTTAAAGAAACACAATGGGATAGCTTATTTGCTGGGCTTGATGCAAAGCGTGTTGATATGATTGCGAACGAAGTCGGAATTCGTGAAGATCGCCAAAAGAAATACGACTTCTCTAATCCATACGTATCATCTTCAGCAGTACTTGTTATTCCAAAAGATAAAGACAAGCCAGCGAAATTTACAGATGTGAAAGGGTTAAAAGCAGCACAGTCTTTAACGAGTAACTTTAGCGACATTGCGAAGAAAAATGGTGCAGAAATCGTTGGGGTAGAAGGCTTTAACCAAGCGGTTGAATTATTAAACTCAGGCCGCGTTGATTTCACAATTAATGATCGTTTATCTGTGTTAAATTACTTAAAAACAAAACCGGATGCAAAAGTAAAAATTGTTGATACAGAAAAAGAAGCATCAAAAAGTGGTTTCATGTTCCGTAAAGGCAGTGACAAATTGGTTGCGGAAGTAAATAAAGCATTAGATGACATGAAAAAAGACGGCACTTACGACAAAATATCGAAGAAATGGTTTGGTGAAGATGTATCTAAGTAATGCTATATTGGATTTAGATCGATTATCTGTTTGGGTTGATATAACAAAAGCATCCTTTATGCCTATGCTGAAGGGTGCTCTTTTCAATACGATACCGCTGACATTGATTACATTTATAATTGGTTTGGCGTTAGCGACGTTAACAGCGCTATGCCGCATTTCTGGAAATCGTGTGTTAGAATGGATTGCACGCATCTATGTATCTATTATTCGTGGTACACCGCTTCTTGTTCAGTTATTTATTCTTTTTTATGGGTTGCCAACGATTGGAATTACAATTGATTCGTTCCCAGCAGCGATTATTGGATTTTCGTTAAATGTCGGAGCGTACGCTTCAGAAATTATTCGCGCTTCGATTTTATCGATTCCGAAAGGGCAATGGGAAGCTGCGTATACAATTGGTATGTCGTACCCGCAAGCACTGCGCCGCGTTATTTTGCCGCAGGCAACGCGCGTTTCAATTCCACCTCTTTCTAATACATTTATTAGTTTGATTAAAGACACATCGCTGGCGTCATTAATTTTAGTAACAGAAATG
This sequence comes from Bacillus sp. NPDC077411, assembly GCF_044543425.1. NCBI lineage: Bacteria > Bacillati > Bacillota > Bacilli > Caryophanales > Bacillaceae > Bacillus > Bacillus sp. NPDC077411. The sequence goes on from NZ_JBITWA010000008.1 coordinate 58,876, forward strand.
TTTCGAAAAGCACAGGAAATTGCAGCGACAAACTATGAATTCTTAATCGTTTATACAGAAGCAGGACTGATTTACTGGGTCATTTGTTTCTTATTATCGATTGTACAGCAAATGCTGGAAAAACGGACAGAGCGTTATATTTTAAAATAATCCTTGTTAAAAGGAGTTTTTGTTTCTATGATTTCAATTCAACATTTACAAAAAAGTTTCGGTGATAACACCGTTTTGCAGCAAATTGATATGAACGTAGATAAAGGTGAAGTCGTTGTGATTATTGGGCCTTCTGGTTCGGGGAAGACGACATTGCTTCGTTGTCTAAACGTATTAGAAACGCCGAATAGCGGTGTCATTCGTATCGGTGATGAAACACTTGATTTTTCGAAAAAAGTGACGAAGCAGGGTATTGTGAATTTGCGCACGCAAACAGGTATGGTGTTTCAGCATCACAATTTATTCCCGCATTTTACAGCTCGTGAAAACGTAATGGAAGGCCTTGTCACGGTAAAGAAGGTTTCAAAAGAGAAGGCAAAAGAAAGAGCAGAGTACTTTCTAAGAAAAGTGGGACTCGGTGATAAAATGGATTTATATCCATTTCAGCTTTCAGGTGGACAGCAGCAGCGCGTAGGGATTGCACGTGCGCTGGCGATGGAGCCGCAAGTCATTTTATTTGATGAACCGACATCAGCGCTTGATCCTGAACTGGTGCAAGAAGTGCTAAAAGTAATGCGCGAACTTGCACAGGAAGGGATGACGATGGTCATTGTTACGCATGAGATGCGCTTTGCACATCAAATTGCAAACCGTGTTATTTTTATGGATGGCGGTGTCATTGTCGAGCAAGGAACACCGGAAGAAGTGTTAGTACATCCGAAAGAAGAGCGTACGAAGAAGTTTTTACAAATGCTGCAGTAATATATAGATTTATTTTGATTTTTCAACATCCGAGTTGCTGTTATGTAAAACAAAAAGTGATATGCACTTGCTTGCTCTTTTTGTTTAAAACATGGCATGTGGCAGGAAAAGGCCCTGACCGCTCCTATGCACGGCCAGTTCCTCTCGCCCTTTTAAAATAAGAAGAGTGGTTTTATGTTTGTGTATGTATATAGAAAGGTCTCAAGCGATGCTTGAGACCTTTTTGCCATATATATTTATTTTTGAAATCCGCCAAGGCTTTGTTCAGCCATTGCTACTAAACGCTTTGTAATTTCTCCACCTACTGAACCATTTGCACGAGCTGTTGTATCAGCACCTAATGATACTCCAAATTCAGTTGCAATCTCGTATTTCATTTGGTCTAAAGCGCTCTCTGCACCAGGTACTACTAATTGATTAGAACGTTGGTTTGTCATAGTATATGTCCTCCTTAGAGTGAGTTTTGGTTGGATTAGCTGGAGTTGAACCAGAATTGCCCCGTTTGGCACTAATCCATCGTGTGGAGTAATTGTATTCATAGTATGGATGATACGTAGAAAGATATGCGAGTTGTTACTTTGTAAAATTTGTAAAATGAAATAATGTCAAAAATTACACATGTTTTGTTTGGATAGAAAAAATATGCTTTTACATACTATGAATACACCAATACAAGGAGGTGAGATAACATGGCTAGAAACAATAGTCTTGCAGTTCCAGGTGCACAAGCTGCTTTAGATCAAATGAAGTATGAAATCGCAACTGAGTTTGGCGTACAACTTGGCCCAGATGCAACAGCACGCGCAAACGGATCTGTTGGCGGTGAAATTACAAAACGTCTTGTGTCTTATGCAGAGCAACATTTAGGTGGTTTCCAAAAATAAACGAAAATAGCTATAGGGGACGGGAATACCGTCCCTTTTTTTGGAGGAATCAAAATGGCGATATGTCCGCTTTGTAATGCATTAGAGTATAAAGAATACACTTGTCCTAATTGTAAGAGTCAACTGCAAGATTACGGGAAAGCGGTCGATTATTTAGGACCATATAGCGCATATCAGGATCAAGAACTGCTAGAGAAAGTTGATGGACTATCTGCACATGACTCAGAGCAGTATTGCCTTCATCTTTTATATTGCCCGCTTTGTGAAAAGCAAACCGAAATCACTGTACAGCTTATATGAAAACCCGTCTCAGCAAAAAGTTGAGGCGGGTTTTTTATAGCATATTTACATCTCCAGTTTACTGTTCTTGCTTCTGCTTATATGGCGGTAATAGTGAAGCGGTGCTGTGTATACTTTTTCAGCAAGATCAACATTGTGTTGAATAAAATTGGTGTAAGTAGGATTGGTATCTACTTGATATAGCCAAACAGCGCCGTTATTGTCCATTATAATAGAAAGTTCTAGTTCAAAAAGGTGAGAAGTGACGCCATCTAAAGCTTGGGGCGTTTCTTTCGTAATAATGTGTAAACTATCTTGTAATAATGTAAAGTCAATTTTTGATAGTTGGTGTTGCCACTTTGTAAACGGAATAAAACGTGTTTGCTCTGTAAGAGGAAATAAGAAAGAACAAGGTGTGTCGTCTATTTGAACTAACTTTTCTTGCTCTTCCCATGTACCTTGTTTGTTTTTCTGTAAAAGAGAGCGAATATGAACAGGAGATGCTTGCGCCATAGGCCGTACTGTATACTTACATGTTTGAAGCAATGATTGTAACCAAGATAAAAATGTATTTCTTGTTTGAAATTTTTTTGTTAGAAAGTGGTTTCGTTCTAATGTAGTAACATGAAACAGACGGTTTTGATAAGAAATGTGGTACATATTTTGTTTGGAAAGTGAATGCAACGGCTTTATAACCAGATCTTTTTTCATTTGTAATAGTTGTAACGTTGTCTTTTCATTTGCGTGTTTTATTAAGGGAACATAGGGTGCTAGTTTTTTGTTTTTTACAAGAATTTCATACATATCGGTTTCATTTGGAAGTTCATCGTTTAAAAATAAGGATTGCGGGCGTCTTTGAAGCCATTTGATAATAGGGAGCGCTTTTTTAAAATTTTTTTCATTTTTGTATGTGCATCGGTTGTATATGTGAGATGGAATGACAAATTGCTGCTCTATCCAATCTTGCTGATTGGCATCAAAGAGAAGTCCGTCAACAAGCTCTGTTTTTGGATTGATGTTAAAGGGAGTAAACTGTGCAACGGTAATGTGATGGGAGCATGCACGCTTTGCGATTTCTGTGTAGTATTCTCGCTCATGATGGAAACGTGATGTTAATAGTCCGAGGATCATGAGACAACCTCCTTTCATAGGGAGTTAAACGTGTATCTAATTGACTAATATTCAAAGAAATATTTCTTATACCAATTGCTCTGGATTTTATACAGAATATTTTTCAAAGGTAGGCTAGTATCTCGTTTGCTGGCGCATTATAGAGCATTTATAATGAAGGATATGTAATAAAGTGAAACTTCCATCTGTGTGGGGGTTCTTCATACCCCACAAATAGCGGGGTAAACTGCCTTCATACATAGAAGTTTTTTCGAAAACAAAGGGAGAAAGCGAGTAGCGGTCACGATTTGTTCTGTATAGCAGCGATTTATGTATATTTGAGAAACGGAAGGTTGATATAGTTTGAATATGTGGCTAAATTTATTAACAACAACAGGAATAGGCGCGGTCATCGGCTGGGCTCAAACAGCAGCGGACAAGCTTTTGATGAACGAGCAAACATTACATGAAGTGTTAAAGAAGCTAGATATGATTCATATGGAAGAACGAGTTACAAAGCAAATTGAAAATGATTACGTATTTAGGAGCATTACTTGGCGGCTTAATTGGAGCCCTGCAAGGGTTATTATTAATTATACTGTCATAAAGTGAATTTACTTCACATATGATACATAGTCTGATATCGTAAGAAGAGTATGTAAGTATCGAAAACATATAAACAGTGTGATAATGTATCACACTGCAAGGAGGATATATATAATGACAAAAAACATGCATGATGTTGCGTATGAATTACAAAAAGCAATTGCAGAACATCCAGACTTTCAATCATTAAAAGTGAGCTATGCAGAAGTACAAGCAGACGCAGAGGCGAAACAACTATTTGAGCGTTTCCGTATGATGCAAATGGAGCTTCAGCAAAAAATGATGCAAGGTGAGCAATTAACAGAAGAAGATAACCAAAAGGCGCAAGAAGTTGTAGCAATGGTACAACAAAATGCAAAAATTACAAACTTAATGCAAGCAGAGCAACGTCTAAATGTCTTAATCGGCGATGTAAACAAAATTATCATGAAGCCGCTTGAAGACTTATATAACGTATACATGCAATCATAAGAAAGAGGCACTTTCTCGTAAGCGAGGAAGTGTTTTTTCTTTTTCTGTACAAGTATGAAGATGGAATATTTAAATAGAAGGAATTATTGTTCTATTAGTAGAAATAAAGTATTTGTATGAAAGCTTAGGGGAGAGAGTTTAAAATTTTTATGGGGGAAATGACATGAATTTAATACAGAAATCAATAGAGATGGCAGCTATATATAAAGAAAATCCGAAAGTGGAAGCTATTATTTTAGCTGGATCTGTATCAAGAAATTGGCATGATGAAAATTCTGATATAGAGTTACATATTTTGTGGTCAAGAGCACCAGAAGATGAAGATCGTCAGGCACCGATACAACGTGTGGAAGGACAGATTTTGTCCTATTATCCTTATGAAGAGGAAGAGTGGTCTGAATCTTATATAACGAAAGAAGGTATTAAATTAGAAATAAGCAACTTTTTATCTTTGGCAGTGGAACGTTTCATTTCTGATGTGGTGGATAAGTATGAAACGGATTATAATAAACAATGTATTGTGGCTTCTATTCAAGATGGTGTGAGCTTGTACGGAGAAGAAAAAGTTAACATGCTAAAAAATAGAGTGGCAGAATATCCTGTAGAACTTTCCAAACATATGGTTTCAGAAAATCTTTGGATTGGAAATCGTTGGAATAACCGCGAAGCACTTTTGAAAAGAAAAGATTGGTTGATGTTCTATGATGTCATTTGTGAGGTGCAGAAGAAGTTGTTTGGTGTTCTATTTGGATTGAATCAAATGTATGTGCATCATCCTGCGTTTAAATGGATGCCTTTTAATACTGAACGCATGACAATCAAACCAGAAAATCTTCATGATCGAATGACTACTATTTTAATGGGCAATCCAGAAAAAAGTACAAAAGAATTAGAATCGTTAATTGAGGAAGTCATCATCCTTGTTCATGAACACCTTCCTGAATTAGATATTCGTGAACAAAAGAAGCATATGAGATATACGAAGTGATGGAAAGAAAAGGTGTTTTCATGTATCGAAAACACCTTTTTCGTTCATCCCGCTATTCGTGGGCAGTAAGCCCCACCATCTTAAGATAGAGAGAAGCGGAGAAGATAGGAGGGAGATAACTGCCCGTAAAAGCCCGATTGGTGAGAGCTTTCCATCAGTGGGGGATGAAAAAAACCCACTGATGGAAGTTTCACTTTATTTCGAAACAAACGGATGATCTTGAAAGTAAAAACGCCATGGATAGTGCACCGCTTCTTCGGCGTAATCAATATTAATACGAGGGCCTGCGGTGATGTTATATGTATGAGAAAGGTGATGTTCTGGAGAAACCTGTTCAACATATAGCTCATCACTCGTAAGGAGAAGCCCTTTTTGTTCTAACGTAATTCCCAGTGCTTTGCAGAGCTTTCCAGGTCCGTTTGTTAAGTTTTTGAATTGTGATTTCGTAATCGTTTGTTTACCGTATCTTGCTTGCTTCATTTCTTCAATACCTTCTACTGGCTCTAATGCCCGAATTAACACTCCTTGCGGGATACCTTCTGGTGCTGTAATGATATTAAAACAATGATACATCCCATAAATAAGATATACGTAAGCATGACCAGGAGCCCCGTACATAATTTCTGTTCGTTCTGTACGGCGCCCGCCATAGCTATGTGCCGCTTTATCATCAGGTCCTTTATATGCTTCTACTTCGACAATGATTCCGCTTCGTTTTATGCCATCTACAATGTGAACGAGTTTATGTCCAAGTAACCGTTTCGCAACGTCTAATGTGTCGCCTTCATACGAAGAGAGTGGCCATTTCATTTAGAAAACTCCTTTCATAGCTTTGTATCTTATTAAAGCAAATTCATTGCACAAATTCCAACTCGTTCTAATTAACAGCATCATTTCATAAATTAGTGATAGAACAGTGCAGCTAAGAAAAGGAGGTACTACATCATGATTTATCGTTTGTTAGCTCTTAATATAGATGGAACATTGCTGCTTTCAAATGGAAAGTTACAAAAAGGAACGCGTGAAGCAATTGAATTTGTAAAGAGAAAAGGTGTATACGTTACGCTATTTACAAACCGAAATTTTCAATCTGCTCACAAAGTAGCGAAATCATTAAAACTGGATTCGATATTGGTGACGCATGGAGGTGCATTTATTTCATCTTCATTAGATAAACCGTTAATTCAAAAACGATTATCAGAAGAAACAACATTTAATATTGTGCAGGTACTCGAACATTTTGAATGTAACGTTCGCATTTCTCATGAAAGGTTTTCGATTGGTAATCGCCAGCAGCATACACCAAATTTAATTGCCCGAACAGTCTTATCCACTTCGGATCCGTTATTTTATCCAGTTCAATTTGTAGATTCGCTTGGTGATGCACTGCGTGATCAACCGGTAGCTGCCCCGAAAATTGATGTGACATTTGCAAGTCAAAGCGAAAAGCAGCGTGCGTTTACGACTTTACAAAAATCATTTGAAAATGTGCATTTTATAGAATGCGGGAAAGTACAAATCGAAATCGTACCGCCTCATGTATCAAAATTACGCGGGCTGCAATTATTAGGTGAGCATCTCGGTATTGAGCTAAAAGAAATGGTAGCGATTGGAGATAGCTTCGAAGATTTAGATGTTATTGAAAGCGTTGGATTAGGAGTAGCAATGGGCAATGCACCGATTGAATTGAAAAAAGCTGCCGATTGGATTACACGATCAAATGATGAAAATGGCGTACAATATATGATTAAAGAACATTTCCGAAAGCAGTTTCCAATTAAGTTTTTAAACAATCACTTGCAAATAAAGAGATGGTAATCGGAAATCTCAGGCATTCGCCTGAGATTTCTAATATATCGAACTTTCGACACAATATAAAGATCATTCTGCGATATTTGACATAAATGTATCTTAGAAGAACATATAAGTCGCTGCTAATAACCTGCGCCGTACGTGGCAAAAAAAGGCCCTGACCGCTCCTATGCATGGCCAGACGCTCTTGCCTCCCTAAAAAAGAGGGTTTATTTCACTCCAATAGTTCCTTGTTGACCTCCTATCACCCTTCAAGTAAACTAAAGGAAGTTTGAAAATAGAAAAGGTGATGATTGTTGTTAATTTCAATTAAAACGTTACAAGATGATCGTTTTTTACGTCCGCTTCAAAATATTAGCGGCTTATTTTTTGAAGAAAGTACGGTAGCATTTGAACAAGAAGATGCAAATATTATTGTTGATATAAATATAGAAGGAAATGTGACGGCTTCTGCTCGTTTAACAGAAATCGCGACAGGAAACGTGTATGAAGAGACATTTTCGAAGGATTTATCGTCCTTTACGGAAGAAAAGGAACGTATGAAACAAGTGAAGCATGTTGTCTCTTATGTATATTTGTCTGTTCTTCAGCAGTTAACAGGCGTGGAGCAAAAGTGGGGCATCTTAACGGGTGTGCGCCCAACGAAGCTTCTTCATAAAATGCTGCAAAGCGGCATGACAAAAGAAGCAGCGCATAATGAACTGCGTGAAAGCTATTTAATTCATGATGAAAAAATTGAGCTGATGCAGCGTATTGTGGATTGTCAATTAGCTGTTGTTCCAGATTTATATCGTTTAAAAGAAGAAGTAAGTATTTATATTGGGATTCCGTTTTGTCCAACGAAATGTGCATATTGTACATTCCCAGCGTATGCGATTAATGGACGCCAAGGGTCTGTGGATTCATTCTTAGGCGGTTTACATTATGAAGTTCGTGAAATCGGTAAGTTTTTAAAAGAAAAAGGCGTGAAAGTAACGACGATTTACTACGGCGGCGGTACGCCAACAAGTATTACAGCTGAAGAAATGGACATGCTGTATGAGGAAATGTATGAATCGTTCCCGGATGTAAAGCAAGTTCGTGAAGTAACGGTAGAAGCAGGGCGTCCAGATACGATTACGCCAGAGAAGCTAGATGTGTTAAATAAATGGAATATCGATCGCATTAGTATTAATCCGCAGTCGTACCATCAAGAAACATTAAAAGCAATCGGACGTCATCATACAGTAGAAGAAACGATTGAAAAGTATCACCTTGCTCGCGAAATGGGTATGAATAATATTAATATGGATTTAATTATCGGTCTTCCAGGTGAAGGATTAGATATCTTTAAGCATACACTAGAAGAAACAGAAAAGCTGATGCCAGAATCGTTAACGGTGCATACATTATCCTTTAAGCGTGCTTCTGAAATGACGCAAAATAAGCGTAAATATAAAGTAGCAGGCCGCGAAGAGATTACAGCGATGATGCACGAAGCGGAAAAATGGACGGAAGAGCATAATTACGTACCGTATTATTTATATCGTCAAAAGAATATTTTAGGTAACTTAGAGAACGTTGGCTATGCAATGCCAAGTCAGGAAAGCATTTATAACATTGTGATTATGGAAGAAGTGCAGTCTATTATCGGTCTTGGTTGCGGTGCATCAAGTAAATTTGTTCACCCAAAGACGGGGGCGATTACGCACTTTGCGAACCCGAAAGATCCAAAATCATATAATGATGGTTATATAAAGTATACAGAAGATAAACTTACAATTTTACAAGAGTTATTTGGATAAGAAACTGCCAGTTTGGCGGTTTCTTTTTTTTGTAAAAGGTTGTCGAGAATGATCAGAAAAAGGAAGTAAAAATGAGCAGGAAATGTCTATTTGTGAACGAATTCATAAAATTATGAAAATTCAAAAGGGGGAATATGCGGTATGTATATGACTGTTGGCAGAATTTTTGATTTAGCTGTGCAAAAATATCCACAGAAAGAAGCGTTAGTAGAACCTGCAAAAAACATTCGCTTTACATATAAACAGTGGGATAGGGAGGTAAATAAAACTGCAAACGCACTTCTTGCAGAAGGAGTACGAAAAGGCGATCGCGTTTCTGTTTATTTATATAATTCACATGAATTTGTAACTGTTTACCTCGCTTGTACGAAGATTGGTGCAATCTTTAACCCAATTAATTTCCGCCTAAAAGCGAAAGAAGTTTCCTACATATTGCAAGACGCTTCTTCTAAAGTTGTTGTTTTTGAAAAAGAAGTTGAATCAACAATTGCTTTAATTGAACGTGACTTCCCGCATACTTCATTTTGGTACATTGAAGAGGACACACCGTCTTATGCCGCTTCTTATCATAAAAAAGTAAATGAGGCAAAGACAGAACTAGCCTACATTGAAGTTGATGAAATGGATTACTGCTCCATGCTTTATACGAGCGGTACGACTGGGAATCCAAAAGGAGTGTTGCATCGCCACCGTGATATGGCTGAGCATAGTATGATTTGTACATATTATTTAAAATATACACGTGATAGCGTTGGGTTAGTTGTTGCTCCGCTATATCACTGCGGCGAATTAAACGCTGGTATTTTGCCGCGCATTCAAGTTGGCGGGAAAAATGTGATTTTGCATCATTTTGATACGAAAACAGTGTTAGAAACAATTCAAAAAGAAAAAATTACAACGTTCTTTGCAGCACCGACAATGTGGAATATGATGCTGCAAGAAGATTTAAAATATGATTTAACATCGATGAAGATTGGAATTTACGGCGGAGCAGCAATGGCGCCGGCGCTTGTGAAAGAATGTAAAGAACGTCTGTATATCGATCTCGTACAAATTTACGGAATGACAGAATTTGGCCCTGTTATTGCCTTTCTTGTAGAAGAAGATCAAATTACAAAAGCAGGATCAGCGGGTACACCTTGCTTTAGTCATGAAGTGCGCATCGTGAAGTCAAATGAAGATGAACCATCAGAACCAGACGATATCCTTGCACCTTACGAAGTTGGCGAAATCATTGTACGCGGGCCAAGTATGATGGCTGGATACCATAACCGCGAAGAAGCAACAAAAAAAGTCATGTATAAAGGTTGGTATCATTCTGGTGATCTTGGCTATTTCGATAAAGATGGCTATTTATATGTGGCGGACCGTGTTGACGATATGGTCATTAGCGGCGGTGTGAACATTTATCCGCGTGAAATTGAAGATTTCTTGCATAGCCATGACGGTGTTTTAGATGTGGCTGTACTTGGAGAACCAGATGAACTGTGGGGTGAGCGCGTCATCGCGGTAGTGGTGAAGAAAGATGAGTCATTAACAGAAGAAGAATTAGAGCGTTACTGTAAGGAAAGTGATGAATTAGCTGATTATAAACGTCCTCGTCGTTATGAATTTACGAAAGAACTGCCGCGTAATGCGAGTGGGAAATTACAGAAGTTTGTGTTGCGTGAAGCTTTGAAGGAAGCGAAGCAATCCTAATATTATAGAGTGAAAGCACAGTTACATGTTTGTGGCTGTGCTTTTTCTTGTTAACTTGTTACACTAAACACATATGTTTAAATTGAATATTTTTACTTTTAAGTTATATTAAGCTATTTTGAGGATCTCATGATCACTATTGCTGTGATATGCAAGAAGGTATAGAAGGTGGGAAGATGGAGAAAAGAGTAAAAGATATAATGAATGCTACGCAGCTGATTTACGGCTTGTTAATTGTGCTAGGATTTATTCCAGGTGTTATGATGGTGGCGATTTTTGCTGGACCAGGTTCAGAAAAGGATATTTACAGGTGGTGCCTTTTCTATACATATCCTTGTTTTATCTTAACAGTCATAGTAACAGCAGTACTGGCAAGGAGATTTTATCGAAGAGGGAAATACAAGGTAATCAAATGGTTAAATATAATTCCTGCCTTTTGGTTGCTTTGGTTTATTTTCTGGTTCTATTATTGGAACTTACAAGGTTGAAAGTGTATGGGGAAATATTGAAATGCTCAGAGTAGTTCTGAGTATTTTTTAATACTAAAGTTAATTTCTATTTTATACTTTAAATCTAGCTTTTTAATAAAGTTTGATAAAAACATTGATTTTTAATCAAACTTATACAAGGACAAGAAAATCTAAACTAAATTTTTTTAAAGATTAATATATGTAAAATGACAATGAAGTTATTTAACTTTAAAATCTTCAACAAACATAACCCCGTTCTAAATTAAGGACGGGGTTAAAATATAGTTGTTTAATCTTTGGTGTGAATATTTACTAGTTTAAAATTCTCTTTACCAATTTCAGTTTATCCTTATAAAGTATAAAATCAGATATCAAAAGCTTCTCTAGAAATTATTTTGCCAAAATACGCATTAACACTTCCACATCTGGCAACCCATACTCTTCATCCCCCTGTTCCTGAGTGAGAAGACTGATGACGATGGTAAAATACCAGGTAAGCAGCTTTCGTGGTTCTCCTGGAGAAAATTCACTAGATTGTTGTCCTTTAATAAAGACTGGAACGAGCAGATCGATTAGACCATTCGTAGGAAGATGCTCAAAAATCCGGGTGACATTTTCTGGGACATCATCATCCTTACGAGCCCGTTCAATGAGCATAAAGGCGTATTTATTATTTTCATCAAGCATGTTTTCAGTTAAGTTTTTGATTTGCTCAAAGGGTGTTCCAGGCAAGTGTTGAACATGCTCGAGTTCCCTTCTCGCTTCTTCCATCAATTCTTCTATAAGTGTGCTGAACAATTCTTTTTTAGAATTGAAATAGCGGTAAATTAGTCCTTCGCTAATACTTGCTTCCTTAGCAATCAAGCTCATTTTTGTTCCTGTGTACCCTCGGCGGGCAAACACTTTAAGTGCGGCTTGCTTTATCTCCTCCCTGCGTTCGTCACGAATTTGATTAAGCTGCTGTCTGTTTAATGGAGACAATCGTTCCAACCTCCGTATCTTTGAAAAATGTTATATTCATTGTACCATCAAACTGGTAAAATTATTGTTTCTACAATGAAGAGATAGACGCGGGTGCCAGAGGACGTACTCTCTCTATCAACTCCTCAAGGAACTGATCGGCACGAGCAAAACAAGCGAGATGGCCAGCGTTCTTGATTAGAACAAATTCTTTGTAGGGGGCTTCAATCTCGTCGTAATATACTTTAGCCAGTTCAGTAGGTGTTAAAATGTCTTTATCTCCTTGAAAGATAAAGATTGGCACTTCAAACCGCAGTCCGAGTTTTTTTAAGTCAAAGGCCATTAATTCATTAAATAGCTGGTCAAGGGAAAAACTCATACCTTTAAAGATATCTATCATATCTTTAATTTTGTGTTCCGGGGATGAGAGCATTGAGGGCAAAAACAGGTCTGTAATCATATTGGGAACATCCTTTATAGCTTTAACTCTCAATCGATTTATCATGTCGTAGTCTTTACGACTCCAATGGGATATATCCGATCCCATTTTTTCAAGCAATTGAACACCTTTCGTATCACCTGCTGTACGAAGAGTGTTGACTGTTAACTCGTATAAAAGATTTTGTTTTTGTGGATCAGAGGCATTCTGATCTGTGCCAACATAGGCATAAAAAAGATCCGGTCGAAGTTTTGCCATCATGATACCAATTAGGCTGCCCACAGAGCTTCCGATAAGAATTACTTTTCGATGACCAAGTTTATCACACAAGTATTCTGCTACCTCTATCCCATCCTGCGCGAGACGGTCGAAAGTGATGGTTCCGCTGCCGTCTTTACCGTTCTTTCCAAAAGTCTTTCCTGCCCCGCGTTGATCCCACTGAACGATAATAAAGTGCTTCTCCCATGAACGCAAAAGCGGACTGAAGATGGAATAGGTCGAAGCCGGACCGCCATGAATCAATAACAAAACGGGGTTGTTCCGATTTTCGCCACGAATCGTGATCCACTGATCGATACCGCCAATTTTAACGTAACAGCCTTCTACTATGCTGTTTGCTGTGCTGATTTGAAGTTCTTTGGTATTCTTGCTCTGATTACGCTTCCTCAAAACGATTTCCCGTAGGATATTTGTTTGGTTCATTTGAACATGCCCTCTTCCTTTTTTTTGAATGAGTGAATGACTCACTCATTATCATATTGAGGTATTTTATGGAAATAGTCAATGGTAAATCTTCATCAAAATATCTGATAAGATTTCTTTATGGATTCTTCACCACAGAAAATTTAATTCAACATCGTTTTTACTCCATTAAATGGCCCGGAATGACTAGAGTTTTTAACTTTATCATATCTGGCGAGAAGATCCCTACCTCAAGCGTGAAACGGTAGGTGGGGGTAGTTCAATATCATAAAACAGTTAATATCAAAAGTTTATCGCTGCGATTGAATAATACATAAAAAAGAAGCTTTTTCTTAATGGAAATACATAATTTTAATATTAATTATCAATCTTTTTTTATAAATTATCGGATTTGATTTCAAATCCACATCAAATCTGAACCTGTTCATTATAATGTTGTATGTGTTTTCCGTAATCCGTTCATGATAGAATGGGAAAAGCGCGAATAAGGAAAGGGATTTTACATGAGGATTAATAAATTCATCAGCGAAACAGGTTATTATTCAAGAAGAGAAGCGAATCGTCTTATTGCTATGCAGCGAATTACTGTGAACGGTGAAATTTGTGAGCCTGGACAAGAAGTAGAGCCAGACGATATTGTACTTGTTGATGGGAAGCCAATTCCGAAGAAGACGCATCCTATTTATATTGCATTAAATAAACCGGTAGGGATTACTTGTACAGCGGCGAAGCATATCGAAGGAAATATTATCGATTTTGTTAATTATCCAGAACGCATTTTTCCAGTGGGCCGCTTAGATAAAGCATCACAAGGATTAATTTTAATGACAAATGACGGCGATATCGTAAATAAAATGATGCGCTCTGAATATGGTCACGAGAAAGAATACATTGTCACAGTCGATAAGCCATTTGATGATGCCTTCTTAAAAGGAATGGCCGGCGGCGTCACAATTCGCGATGGACAAACAAATCCGTGTGATATATATCGGATTAGTGATTGTGTATTCCGCATTATTTTGACGCAAGGGATGAACCGGCAAATTCGCCGGATGTGCCGAGCATTTGGCTATACCGTTACGAGGTTAGAGCGCATTCGGATTATGAACATAACAATAGACGGAATAGAGACAGGACAGTGGCGCGATTTGACTGAGGAGGAACTGAGTGAGCTCCTTGCGCTGTTAGGATAAAAGAAGGAGGTGATCGTTTTGATCACCTCCTTACTATTTGCGAGTAAATCCTTCTTCATCAAGGTATTGTGCTGCTTCTTTGTAAGAGTTAAATGTACCATCTAACTGTATCCCAGCATAAACGTTCCACATATCTTCATCTTCTTTAATAAGAGTTAAGATATGCTTGTCCTCATTTACCCACTCTTCTTCTTGAAAATTCTCCGTAATAGCAACTTCTTCTACTGGTTCTTGTGACAGGGCAGCAATTGATTTTTCAAGTAAGGAGCGAAGTTCTTCCGCTGAAAAATCGCGGATGTTCACCATTCCTTTATCGTTTGTTTTGTAGCCTTTTAGATGCCCGGCATAGACAAACCCATTTCCATTCGGGTGTAAATGATATACAACGTTCTTTTTATCTAGGCGACTTTCTTCATAATGAAAATTAATTCGTCCTAGAGAGACAGTTTTTCTTTCTAGCTCAGGAAATGATTCAATAATCGTTAATTTTTCTTCAAAAGTTAGCATAGGTCCTCCGTAATTGTAATTAATAATGTGATGGTTCATTATATCACTCTGCTTGTAAGTCCACAATCAGATAAGCGAGCAAGGCAACAAAGAAAATGCTGACAGCTGGTGCGGTAAATACATGTCCGGCTGTTATGATAACACCTAGTAGGCAAATATATGCGAGAGACTTTTTATTTTTCTGATAAATAAATAGATAGATCATCGCAAGAAGCATCACGCTAAAACGTACGATAATACTTAATGTTGCATCCATATGTAACATTTGAATTGACAGTGATGTTAATAAATCTAGGACAGGTTGCAGTGCGATGAATAATAGAAAGAAATACGTGAAATGATGTTCCTTTTGTATCCATTTGGTACTCATTTTGTCCCTTTTCATAATCGAAGAAATGAATGTGTGTTATTTTTTACAATATACTATTTTGGTAAATAAATGGAATGTAAAAATGTTTTTTGTGTAAATTCGACAGAAAATTAAGAAAAAAGAAGGTTTTTGAAAGCCCTTTCTATAATTATATAAGGATAACAGATTATAGAAGGAGAGAGAGTTTATGACAGTTTCTAGTAAGGCGGAATCAGTAGTTGTACAATATGAAGGGCGAGTTGCGACGATTATGCTAAATCGTCCAGAAGTGTTAAATGCATTAGATGAGCAAACGTTAAAAGAACTACTACAAAAGTTAAAAGAAGTAGCTGAAAGTTCTGTTCATGTCGTTGTGCTATGCGGAAACGGCCGTGGCTTTTCGGCGGGCGGCGATATTAAATCGATGTTAGCAAGCGGAGATGAAAGTGCGTTTGATGGCATTATGAATACTATTTCAGAAATTATTGTAACGCTGTATACAATGCCAAAGCTTGTAATTAGTGCAATTCATGGTCCGACAGCAGGGCTTGGACTTAGCATTGCCTTAACAGCTGATTACGTAATGGCTGATATTTCATCCATTATTGCGATGAATTTTATTGGAATCGCTTTAATTCCAGATGGCGGCGGCCATTTCTTCTTGCAAAAACGTCTTGGCGAGCATATGGCAAAAGAGATCATTTGGGAAGGAAAGAAATTACCAGCGAGCGAAGCGCTTGAAATAGGCATGATTGATGAAGTAATCGGTGAGAATTTCCAAGATGCAGTGAAACAAAAAATTAGCGAATGGCTGCAAAAACCAATCGCCTCTATGATTCAAACGAAGCAAATTTTAGCTGAATTAAACCGCCCTTCGTTAGAACAAACACTTCAGCTTGAAAAACGCGGTCAATATGCAATGAGAAAAACGGCGGACCATAGAGAAGGAATTACTGCGTTTTTAGAGAAGCGTCCTCCGGTGTTTAAAGGGGAATAAAAGTTTTACAAAAATAGAAAGTGTTAACACATTTTTTGTATAATGGTGTTAGCACTTTTTTTTCGAATGATAGAAGGAGATATGGATGAGTCGCAAACAAAAAAGAATAATTATGAGTATTATCGGGGTATGGCTACTCATATACATATTGTTACACCGCACACCGACTGCAGCCATTCGAACTGAGATGTTTTTATCTGGCAATCCAAAGGCAGCTATGCAAGGTAAGATTGAGAGAATGAGAGATCCATATGATGGCGTTGTCCCAGATCACCTCCGCGCTTTTTACGATGTGCCAGAGAAGGAATATGAAAGGTATCATTTTCCAGAAATACGTCACATTTCATCTAGCATTGATATGTCGTCAGCTTGTGTAAGAAAACGGTGGTTTTTATATTATGCAGAGTTAGGGTGCTTTTAAGCATATAAATCCAGTTTATTTTTCGTCGCTATTATACATAGCTGCTACTTGCTTTCGTCTTTTGTTTTAAACTTTGCATGTGGCAGAAACAGGCCCTGACCGCTTCTATGCGTGGCCAGATGCTAAAAAGAAAGAGTTTTTTAATTTGTATTTGGAGGTGTTCTCATGTCAGCTTATAATAAAATCGTCCGCGACCGTGTACCAGAAATGATTTTAATGTCTGGTAAAACATATACATCGAAAAAATTAAGTAAACAAGAGTACATAGAAGAACTATCGAAAATTGGCATTGAAGAAATGCGTGAATTTGCATCTATGCAAGAACGTGAGCATGCATTAGATTCTTTAGCCGATGCATTAGAAGTGATTAAAGCATTGGCGCAAGCAGAAGGTGTAACGTTAGAAGATATTGAGCACATTCGTAAAGAGAAAGAAGCGGAGCGCGGCGGATTTGAAAAAGGTGTGTATTTAGTAGAAGTGAGTGAGGAGTAAAGGGCATCGCAGTACATGCGGTACCTTTTATCCCGCTATTCGCGGGCAGTAGATTGCGAGGAATCCGAAGAAGATAGGTGAAGTATAAAAAAAACCACTGATGGATGTAGCTTTTAAATAAAGTTTGATTAAATCTTGTTTTCATGCAAGATTTTTTCTTATTGAACGAATCTTAATAAATAATTACGTTATATATATTTTTGAATAAATATATATTATCGGAGAGGTTGAAGTATGGGGATTATTAATAAACAGATAACTCTCGATGAAATAGAGATAATAAGAAACCCATTAGATAAATTGCATGAATACCATAACAGTAAATCAAAATTTTTTTCTGGTGATTATCCAAGAATTACATTTGAGGAACGTATTGAAGAATATAAAAAAAATTCAAAGTATGGAGAGTACAGGATTGAATTATTGATTGAGTCAGAAACAGACAATATATTAGGATTTTGTATAGCATATAGTAAAAAAGTAAGCGGGAAGATTGAGGTCCTATTTGTTGATGAAGAATATCGAAGAAACGGATTGGGTTTGAAATTAATGAATAGTGCAATGGAATGGTTTAAAGAAAAACAAATATACGAAATTGAATTAACAGTAGTGTATGGGAATGAAGCTGTATCGTTTTATCAGAAATTGGGATTCTATCCACGTTCCATTATTATGACAACTAAATCATAACGATAGTATGGGGATATCTTCTTGTTCAATTAAACGGTGTTTTAATGAAATAAAGATTACAGGAAGGAAATTTCACTTTATTTCTATTTCATTGTTTTTCTATTATACTGAAAATTGGAAAGATAAAAGAGAGGGGAAAAACATATGGTACATAACGTAAAAGACACAATGGAGCTTATTAAACAACTCGTTTCAATCCCAAGTCCATCCGGAAATACGAACACAATTATTCGTTTTATTGAGGACTATGTAAAAGAGTGGAATGTAGAAATGAAGCGCAACAATAAAGGCGGCCTTATTATAACGGTAAAAGGGAAAGACGATAAGAGACAACGTCTACTTACTGCTCATGTTGATACACTAGGCGCAATGGTAAAAGAAATTAAAGCGGACGGACGCCTGCGATTATCAATGATTGGCGGATTTCGCTGGAATGCGGTAGAAGGAGAGTATTGCGAAATCGAAACAGCGAGCGGTAAAACGTATACTGGTACAATTTTAATCCATCAAACGTCCGTACACGTGTACAAAAATGCTGGAGAAGCAAAACGTGACGAACAAAACATGGAAATTCGTATCGACGAGCGCGTATCTTCACCAGAAGAAGTACGTGAACTTGGCATCGAAGTAGGAGATTTCGTATCATTTGACCCGCGCGTTCAAATGACAGACAGCGGCTACATTAAATCTCGTCACTTAGATGACAAAGCAAGTGTAGCAATCTTACTGCAATTAATTAAAAGATTACAAGACGAAAATGTGAAACTACCATACACAACGCATTTCTTAATTTCTAATAATGAAGAAATCGGTTATGGCGGTAACTCCAATATTCCAGAAGAAACAGTAGAATACTTGGCAGTTGACATGGGAGCACTTGGCGATGGTCAAGCATCAGATGAATACACAGTATCAATCTGTGCGAAAGACTCGAGCGGTCCATATCACTATGCAATGCGCAAACATTTAGTAGAACTTGCGAAAGCAAACAATATTGAATATAAAGTGGACATTTATCCATTCTACGGATCTGATGCATCAGCAGCAATTCGCGCCGGAGCAGATGTAAAACATGGACTTATTGGTCCCGGTATTGATGCGTCTCACGCTTATGAGCGTACACATGAGACATCGATTGCGCATACGGAGGCGCTTGTTTATGCGTATGTACAATCAGAGTTAGTAGAAGAATAAGGAAGAGAGAAAAGAGCTGATTCTTTGGTAGAAATCAGCTCTTTTTTGTATGAGAATAATGACGGTATATATATAAATCCATTTTCATTTTTCGACATATAAGTCGCGGCTATGCAGAATACAACATGATTTGCTCCCCCTTGTTTTAAACCTCGCATGTGGCAGGAAAAGGCCCTGACCGCTTCTATGCACGACCAGATGCTCTCGTCCACCCTAAAAGAAAAGTGATTTTTTAACTTTATAGTATTTTCTTTTCATATTTTAGAGAATGTCTCAAATGAAATAGACTTGAATCATCATGTTAAAAATTCGACGAAGTAATCCGTTTACTTTTGATAGATTACTAATATAATAGGAATGAAAGCACTTACATTCTTGGGAGGTTTATCATGGGGAAATTAAAGAAAGATAAAAAAAAGCGCTCATTTATGCAAACGATTGCTCTATCAACACTTGTTTTAGGGACATCCTTACTGTATGCGCCAGCTTCATCCTCGGCCTACGCTGCCACTAACGACAATAATGTGGAGTGGAATGGTTTATTTCACGACCAAGGTCCTGTCTATGATAGCGCGCCAGAACCGACATCTGCTCAAACTGTGACGCTGAAATTCCGGACGTTTAAAGGGGATACTACTGGTGTCAATATAAAGTACTATGATACTGCTGATGGATCGTTCCGTGTCATTCCGATGTCGTGGGTTTCCGGCGATTCTACGGGAACGTTTGATTATTGGCAAGGAACAATCCCTGCTAGTTCTTCGCGAAAATATTACCGTTTTCAGATTACTGATGGGTCTTCTTCAGTTTGGTATAATGCTAACGGTCCTTCTGCATCTGAACCGTCATCAGGCGATTTTCATATTATCCCGAATTTTAAAACGCCGGACTGGATGAAGAATGGTGTTATGTATCAGATTTTCCCTGACCGCTTTTATAACGGTGATTCCTCAAATGACGTGCAAACGGGTGCATATACTTATGACGGCACATCAACTGAGAAAAAAGCTTGGGGGAGCAGTGTCTATGCTGGTTCTGGTCATACGAACAACCTTGTGTTTTTCGGCGGTGATTTGGCGGGAGTAAATCAAAAGCTCGGTTATATTAAACAAACGCTAGGAGCTAACATTATTTACTTAAATCCAATTTTTAAATCTCCTTCTAATCATAAGTATGATACACAGGATTATATGGCTGTGGATCCTGCATTTGGAACAAACGAAACTTTGAAAGCGTTGTCATCAAGTGTTCATAGCACAGCAAATGGGGAAAAAGGATATTTAGTATTAGATGGTGTATTTAACCATACTGGAGACACTCATACATGGTTTGATAAGTACAATCAATCTTCCTCTTTAGGAGCTTTTGAGTCTCAATCTAGCCAATGGTCTAATTATTATACATTCCAGTCTTGGCCGAATACATATGCTAGTTTTTTAGGATTCAACAGTTTGCCTAAGCTAGATTATGGAGCTAGTGGGTCACCAGTAAGAAATCAAATCTATAATAATAGTGATTCCGTAGCAAAAACGTATGTAAAAGCACCGTATAATATTGATGGCTGGCGATTAGATGCACCTCAATATACAGATGCTGGCGGTGCAGATGCTGGTGGAGGAAATGGTGGTAGTTTGGTGAATCACCAAATTTGGTCTGAATTCCGAAGTGCTGTGAAGTCTGTAAACGGGAATGCAGCAATATTTGGTGAATATTGGGGAAATGCAAATTCTTGGACAAATCAAGGGAACCAATGGGACAGTGCCACAAACTTTGACGGATTTACACAACCAGTTTCTGAGTGGATCACAGGAAAAGATTTCAATAGTAATGCAGCATCCATATCTACTTCCGGGTTTGATAGTTGGTTAAGAGGTACGCGCGCTAATTATCCGACAAACGTTCAGCAAGCGATGAGCAATCATTTATCCAATCACGATATTTCGCGCTTTCGTGAACGTGCGGGCGGCGATATTTGGAAGACATATTTAGCGCTTATTTTTCAAATGACTTATATTGGTACGCCAACAATCTATTACGGAGATGAATATGGTATGATGGGCGGTGCCGACCCTGACAACCGCCGGACGTTTGACTGGTCACAAGGTACGACTTCCAATCGAGCAGTAGCTTTAACGCAAAAACTCATCAGCATCCGTAACCAATATCCGGCGCTAAGAACAGGCTCATTTATGACGCTGCAAACAGATGATGCAAATAAAATCTATTCCTATGGCCGCTTTGACAAGGAAAACAGAATTGCAGTTGTACTTAACAATGATTCTACCGGCCATAGCGTAACCGTTCCTGTATGGCAACTAAGCATGCAAAATGGAAGTGTTGTTACAGACAAACTGACTGGTAAAACGTACACAGTACAAAGCGGAACTGTTACCCTTACGGTTGATGGACATTACGGTGCAATTTTAGCGCAATAAATCGTATGACTATTTACATGGAAAGCTTTCTACCAGCTAAGCTGATTACATCCATGAACGATTAATCTCGAAATCTTAAAGTGTTTTTGAAACAAGCGAAGGCTTCCTCGATTTCAGCGAGGAAGCCTTTGTTATTTTTTGTAAATGACTTTTCCATTTTTTCAGATAGAACGTCGCTTTTGTAAATATATAAATATGCAATTTTACATATGTTACTAAATCTATCTACATCTTTAAAACTTAATGTTAAGATTATGCAGGAAGATAGCGTAATTATTTTTGAAAATAAGGAGGAATTGAGATATGTTCGTGAAAAGAAAACTACCTATACTTACGTTCTTATTATTATTATTTAGTTTAATCGTAACTGTTTTTCCTACAAATTCTGCTTATGCAGCTGAGGACGATCGTATACTTGATATATACGGTGATCCAATTACTACAAATAAAGATTACATCCTAGTAGATAAATATTTATGGGTGACAGGTATTCCTTTTGAAAAACGAGTGGCACCTGTAGGTCAAAATAGACTTGGGGTAACATATGAGAAGTTTGCGGGTTGGCATTATGTAATTCAATATAAAAATTCATCTTATTACGGTGATGCTGAAAAGCATAAGGATACAAAAGGTAATGAGTATTATGGTACACCTATCAATTTTGAAGCGCCGGCTGGAGTAGAGAGTGATGGATATATAAGAAATAATGCGCCAATTACAATGTCAATGTGGATTGGGGGACCAAATGCTGATGCAGGAGGAACAAAAAAATATGTAAATGCAGGCAATCGAGGCTGGATTTATTTTAGTGACCAATCAAAAAGCGCGTTAACAGTTAAGAAAAAAAATTCGAAGGAAATAGATTTAGTAACAGGTAAAACGGATTATCTTAGAGATAAAACGGGTAGACCTTGTGATTGGTACAGTGCAGATCCACAAAATTCTAGCTATGGAGTTGTAACAACTTTCCAACTAGAGTATTCAGAGCAACCATTTGCAAATCGAGATAAATTGTGGGGAATGGCTGCCTCTGAGGACTACGCTGGCTATGAATTAGTACCTTTACAATAAAAAATCTATTACATCTAGCAACAAAAAAGCGAAGAATAATAAATATTCTTCGCTTTTTCATGAAGTTCTAGGGATGGAAGCGATGCTATGTATGGAATAGTCTCGCTTTTGCTATTATAACAAAGTAAATGATTTATATTTTATGTAATATTGCATATATGGATTTTTAAATCATTTCATTTTCCGACATATAAATTGCTGTTATGCAGAATACAACATGACCGTTACTTGCTTGCTCCCTTTATTTTAAACTCCGCACATGGAAGGAGAAGGCCCTGACCGCTTCAATGCATCATGTCCTCCCCTAAAAAGAAAGTGGTTTTATGTCGTTTTTCAAGATATATACATGTAGTTTCTACTTATACTCTTCGCTACTTGGTACAATCCTATACTTCATCTAGAAATAAAGTTCCACCGTCTACTAGTTCGATTTTTCCTGGTTTGCCTCCTTTTGCAGGTCCTGTATAGGCTCCCGATAATATCTTCTTTCTTTATGTTATACATTTTTTCTGCTTCTTTATTCAAATAAAGAATTTCGCCATTTGTATTTACAATTGAAATAGTCTCCTCTACAGAAGAGAGCAGCGTATGATTTCATTTTTATCACCTCTTTTATCGTTTTGTGTAAAAGAAAGTAGACACTGGTAAACAAATCTGTCGCTAAAAGGATACACTTTTTTGAAAAAGTGTAAAAAAATTTAACTAAATATTAATTGTCTTGTGCGTTTTATGAGTTGGCACGGTACTTGCTAATAAAAAGTATAGAGAATACAAATAACGGGGGGACAAGAAATGAATATTAGTAAAACGTACACAACAATTGATGCACATGTAGCGGGGGAGCCGCTTCGTATTATTACAGGCGGAGTACCAAGGATTGAAGGGAAAACGCAATTAGAAAGACGCGCTTATTGCATGGAGCACTTAGACCATCTTCGCGAAGTTTTGATGTATGAACCGAGAGGACATCACGGTATGTATGGTTGTATCATCACGCCGCCGGCAAGTCCGCATGCTGATTTTGGAGTATTGTTTATGCATAATGAAGGCTGGAGTACAATGTGCGGCCATGGAATTGTCGCTGTAATTACAGTAGGAATTGAAACGGGCATGTTCGAAGTGACAGGTGAAAAGCAAAGATTCATTATTGATAGTCCTGCAGGAGAAGTGATCGCGTATGCAAAATATAATGGAAATCAAGTGGAATCTGTGTCATTTGAAAATGTACCTTCTTTTGTTTACAAGAAAGGTGTTCCAGTAAAAATTGATGACTATGAATTTCAAGTAGATATCGCTTTTGGAGGAGCTTTTTATGCAGTTGTCGACAGTAAAGAATTTGGTTTAAAAGTGAATTTTAAAGATTTATCTGCTATTCAAACGTGGGGCGGGAAAATTAAACATTACATTGAAAGTCAGATGGAAGTAAAACATCCTCTCGAAGAAGGCTTAAAAGGCATATACGGCGTGATCTTTTCTGATGAATCAAACGGAACAGATGCGACGTTACGAAATGTGACCATTTTTGCTGATGGGCAAGTAGACCGTTCTCCTTGCGGCACAGGTACGTCAGCGAGACTAGCAACTCTTGTTGAAGATGGAGTATTGCAAGAAGGCGGAAGTTTCATCCATGAATGCATTACTGATGGACAATTTGCCGGAGAAGTATTGTCATTAACGAAAGTAGGCGAATATGACGCGGTGATTCCGAAAGTTACTGGTCAGGCGTTTATTACAGGATTTCACCAATTTTTAATCGATCCAAGAGATCCGTTAAAACAAGGGTTTTTATTAGCATAATGTTGGAGAAGAATTGCTTTCTGATTATATATACAAGTTAAAAAAACAACATAAAAATCCCTTTCTTTTTAGAGGAGGGACGAGGGTATCTAACTGTTTATAGAAACGGTCAGTGCTTTCTATACCAAAAAATGAAAATAGATTTATATAGAAAACAACTCTTCTTGCAAGGCGGATTATATTGACAACAAAAGACTCGGGAAAGGACGGGATACTATGTTAGTTATAAATGCAGCTGAACAAAGAAGTTTAGTAGATATGAAGGAAGTAATTGAATGTGCGGCGATTGCTTTACAAGAGTTTTCGGCAGAAAGAACAATCACTCCGATTCGCTACTCGCTGCCATTTGCGAATTCACAAAATACCGCATTAATGATGCCTTCCGTAGCGGAAGAACTAGGAGCACTTGGAGTAAAAGTAGTAACGGTAGCACCGAATAATCCGAAAATAGGAAAGAAAACAATTAACGGGGTTGTGATGCTGTCTGATTTTCAAACAGGCGAACCGCTCGCTCTTTTAGAAGGTTCATATTTAACAATGGTTCGAACAGGTGCCTTATCAGGCGCTGCAACGAAATACTTAGCTCGCCAAAATGCGAAAAACTTATGTATCATCGGTACAGGAGAACAAGCGAAAGGACTTGTTGAGGCTATGTTTACTGTGCGGGACATTGAAAACATTATGCTTTATAACCGGACAGAACAAAAAGCTGCCGAGTTTGCCGAGTATATTCAGGAGAATTTTAATAAACCTGCCTGCGTATACGAAGATGCAAATGAAGCAGTACGCGAGGCAGATATTATTGTCACGACAACGAACTCTTTAACGCCAGTTTTTTCAGACGCATTACAACCTGGTGTTCACGTAAATGCTGTCGGTTCATTTAGACCAGCGATGCAAGAACTTCCTTCACACGTCATTTCATCAGCTGACAAAGTAGTAGTCGAATCAAAAGAAGCAGCACTAGAAGAAACGGGTGATCTGCAAGTTCCAGTGCAAGAAGGAGTTTTCAAAGAAAGCGATATTCACGCAGAACTTGGACAAATCATAAGCGGAGAAAGAACGGGCCGGGAAAACGATCAAGAAATTACCGTCTTTAAATCTGTCGGACTCGCTGTTGTGGATATTGTCGTGGCGAAATATTTTTATGAGAAAGCTGTTAAAAATGGGATGGGAACTCGAATTCAGTTGTGATTGTTTTCCCTATTGCATGGTGAAATGTGTTGGAAGGTCGATATATTCCAAAGAACGATCGATATTGTATGAGAATGTGAATAAACATGATAAAAGGACTGCTAAGGGGCAGTCCTTTGTCTGGTTCACTTGATCGGCGGGGCAAAATTTCGCATGTGGTAATCTCTTTAAAAACGGTATGTTTAATATATAAATATGAAATTATGCATATTTATATATTATATAATAATATGTAGGTATAATTTTTACGTGTATAAAATAAGAGAGAAGGAATAAGTAAGTTTAAGAAGTTGCTATAGTAAGAGAAGTGTTTATTGTCTTAGTGAGAAAATCGACGTTTTGTATAAACGTTAGAACGGATTGGAATGAAAGGATTGATTTATTTGAATAGGGGAAAGAATCGTAAATCACAAAAACCAATGAAAGTATTGATGACATCTGCTGTTTTGACAACGACATTATTTACATCTATCAATGTAAATAGTTTGAATGTTCATGCTGAAACTACGCAAACCCAGACGCAATATGAAGAGAAGAAGTTTGAACTTCCAAGTACAGGACATTATATGGGTGAAGCAGCAAGAGAAAGAAGAAGCGAGCAAAGAAACTATACGCCAACAGGAATCTATGTAAAACCGAATGAACAAGTTACAATTGAAGTATCGGGATTATCAGGACTAGATAAGCTTGGAGCAACGATTGGGACAAATGAATATGATAAAGAAGGTGGAAAAGTATTTCGTCTTTCTTCTGGTTCTAACACAATCTCTTCTCCAAACGGTGGTTTATTGGGATTTGATAACTGTGAAGGAAAAGGAACAGTTAAGGTGAAAGTAACACAAGGCGGGAGCCCTGTTCCATTCTTTGAATTAGGGAAGCATACGAAACAAGACTGGATTGCGATGATGGAAAAGTATCCAGATGCACCCGCTGTACAATTGAAATCAAAACGAGCGGTACTTACTGTTACTCGTGATAGTGCGAAAAAATATATTGTGGATCAAGATCCTGTTCCTTTATTAAAAAAATATGATGACATGATTCTAGTACAAGATAAATTATCAGGGCTATCTGAAACAAGTTCTAATCCGTTACATCGCTCAACTCGCCGCCTTTGGAATTTCGTGGAAAACCCTAACAATCCACCTGGCATGTACATGTATGCAGGTCGGGATGGAGTCGTATTTACTACTGCTTATGACGCAATTAAAAGTGCTTTAGATGTAAATGAATTTGGATGGGGACAAATGCATGAAGCAGGGCATACAAGACAACAATACCCTTGGACGTGGGATGGAGTGGTTGAAGTCAATGTTAATATATACTCTTTAGCTGCACAAAAACAATTATTCCCAGGTCAACCAACACGTTTAGAAAAAGAGGGGGATTATGACAGAGCCTTTCAATACTTAAAACAAACAGATAAAGAATATGAAAAGATTGATGACCCGTTTGTGAAAGTCGCTATGTTTTGGCAACTTCATTTAGCATATGGTGAAGATTTCTATCCAAATCTTCACAAACTATATCGAGAGTTACCAAAAGACAAACTTCCAGAAACGAATGAAGATAAAATACAAGCATTTATTTACAATACATCAAAAGTAGCGAGACAAAATGTACTTCCATTTTTTGATCAATGGGGACTGAAAGCATCACCAGAAACGAGAAAAAAAGTAGAAGCTTTAAACTATCCAACATTAACTGCCCCTATATGGGAAGCGACGGATGCGAAACCTGTTAAACCAACAGCCGCGTATGGTCAAAGAAAATAATAAAGGCGAGTGCGTAATCCAGCTCGTAATGTAATCGATAAAAAGCGAACAATTACAAATGTAGCATGTCTCTTAAGACAAGATTGGTCAGAAAAGAAGCTGCTGAAATCAGAAAGAAGATAACTTCCTATTTGTATAGTAGGGAGTGATCTTCTTTTTCTTTTTCAATTACTGATACTGCTTTCGTGTTTTCAATCTTCTTTTATCCCGCATTAACGGGCAGTAAGACTCCCACCTCAAAATTGAGAGAATCGAGGAAGATAGGTGGGGGATGAAAAAACCCCCCACTGATGGAAGTTTCACTTTATCGTCTTACAGAAATTCAATAAGTTTAGATATAACGAACAATTTAATTCATTTCCCTATTCGTAGGTGGTAAGGCTTTCCTTGCTTTCGTAAAAAATGGTAAACATATGAGCATTTTGATAAAATGGCGGTATAACTATTTTTAGAATAAAAAATGGAATTGTGGTTAAAAAAATACAAATCTAGCATGTTGTATGAATAAAAATGAGGAGGTTTAGAAATGCCAGAAACTTTTTTAGATAGTCTTGGTAACTTTTTTCATATAGGTTATACAGACAATGAACGAAAACGTGATCAGTATGACAAATTATATGAATATTTAAAATCTAAGGAAATAGAATTAAGGCAGCATATTGAGAAAGCAGAGTCGGCAAAGAGGGGCTATGAAGCACAAAGCAATAATTTGCCGCTTGGAAAAATTCCAGCTCGAGAGTTTGATGATAAACGTCGAGAAAAAGATGATACGTTATCAAGGCTCATGACTCAATTTCACAGCTCTTTAGATAGTATTACCCATGCAAAAAGTACAGCATATAACAAGTACTTGGAGTATAAAGCAAAAGCAGAGGCAGAAGATCAGGCAGCTGCGGCAGGGAAAAAATAAATGCAAACTATGAATTCGCATTGCATTTTAATAGAAATGGAGGTTTAAACATGAGTGGGAAAGAAGTTGAAATTTCTGGCGATGGAGCAGTAAATGCAATATCCTATGCAGAGCAAATTGAAAATGGTGTAAAACAAGCACTCCAGCAAGCAAAAGACTTGCAAGCGACTGTGACAGGCTCTCATTGGAAAGGTGAGACGCGAGATGCATTTCTATGTTATTTAGAGTTAATTATTAAGTTAAATGCAGATATGGCACACGAACTTGAATATCATACAAAAGTGTTGAAAGAACTTGATACGCATATTCATACATTCTCCGATACAGATGAAGTGCGAATGATTAAAAGACTGTAATCGAAACGAGGGATCAAACGATGCAAAACCATATAGAAAGCTTCAGTCCTTCTGAATTATATGTATTAGCTGGTGCAGCTGGAATTACCTATTTATTTGGCTTGCCAGAGCGTGAAAGACTTATAATGGGTGATGCCGATTGTGTAAAGAAAGCAACCGAAAGTTTAAGGGGAAAAGGACTCATTACGGAAAATGGCGGCCTGACAATGGCTGCATTTCAACTTATTGAATTACTGAAAGCATATCAAGAAAGTCAGGAATATACAAGATTCAATAATTTGCTCGTAGGGTTTTTACCAAAGGACAAAGACCGCGTAGCTGTACTAACGGAAATTAAGCCAAGTGAGGAATATGAACTCCATTACATACCGAAGTGGGATGTATATGCATCATTATTGGAAAGAATTCCATTTCTAATGCGAGAACCAAGAGAGAAAGATACTACGTTTTTAACAAGTAAGATGACGCAGGAAGAACAGGAAACATTTGAAGAAATGGATCTGTCACAAAAAGAACTATTAGCAATAGAAACTTTTCGCAGGCCCGATACAAGAAATGCATTAGAACAAGGGAAATGGGATTGTTTCTTATACTTCACAGAGGGAGACGATTATATCCAAATTGATGTAGATCGGAAACGATATGAGTGGATTAGTCTATATGCTTTAAATAAGAAGATATATGATACGTTAAAAATGCCATATAAGAAGTCGATTGATCCAAAAAGTTTTTCATTAGGAGGAATAAACTAATGCAAGCACAAATGACGGATGGCGGTTCAGGAGGATCTAATGGCGGTTCACAAGTTTTAGTCAATTTCGCCGAAATGGTCGATATCGCAACGCGCCTGCAAAATATTTACAACCTCTATTCTGATGTCGTAGCAAAAAATATTGATAATCTAGCACACTGTGATTTTTATCGACAAGGTGAAGCAACAAGAGTCGTTAAGCAATACAAAGATATATTAGGAAAAACGATGGAACTTGCAGACAACTATCAAATAGCAGCACTCGCCGTAAATTATACATTAGAAGAAATGATAAAAAAGGATGAAGAATTGCAAAGAATCCTAAGTGCTAGCGGTTAATCCGTATATATGTGTATACAAGTTAAAACCAACATAAAACCCCTTGCTTTTTTATAGGAGGACGAGAGGGTCTGGCCATGCATAGGAGCGGTCAGGGCCTTTTCCTGCCACATGCGATGTATTCAAACAAAGGGAGAAAGCAAGTGCAGGTCATGATGTATTTTGTATAGCAGCGACTTATATGTCGAAACATGAAAACAGATTTATATAGAAATGGGGGATGAAAAGAAATGGATGTGCATTATAAGCCAGGTGATTGGCAAAACATGAAAACAGGAATAGACCAAATCACAAAAGAGGCACTAACGGAATTAAATCAAGCTAATAACCTTCTAGAAAGTATAGAAGCAAAAATACATTCTCTAGACGCTGACCGAAGCATTCACTTTCAACATAGCAGTCAACGAGACAAAATCAATAAATTACTTGACGACTATACGACACTAGGAAACTACTGCACAAGAGTAGGTCAAGCTGTATCCAAACACATCGATGAACCCTTCTACAAAGACATGGACAAATTTGCGGGGAAAATGAGAGATCTCTCCATTCAAAAATACTCTACGAAAAATCGAATTGGCTCTACTACTACAACAACGATGCCAAACGCACACGGTTATGGCGCGGCACAAACGATTACGACGAAAAAAGATAAAATAACAGTGGATGATATTTTCAAAGACTCCGTAGCATTTGATAAAGTTCTCCATGCGCAGTATAAAGAAATAAAAGCACAAAATCCAGATGCGGAACTAGATTACGCCGAATACCGAAAGCTTGTCCCATCCATGCGTGGATTCGAATACAAAACGATAGAGGACCAACAAAAAAAGCTGGAAACAGTGCGTGATCTCGCAATAGGAGCAGGACTCTTCGTTTTATCCATCGCCTGTCCGCCAGTCGGAATCACAGCTTCCGTTTTATATGGAGGTATGCAGCTTAAGAGTGCATACGACGGAAAAGACTGGGGAACTGGCAGAAAGCTAAGCAATTCAGAACGAGTAGAGAACGGGATATTCGGAGCGCTCGATGCTATTCCGGTTCTTGGAACAGCGGCAAAAGCGTTAAAATCATTCAAAGGAACGGTCGATCTCGGCTCCCTTGCAAAGCTAACAAAATTAAAAGGTGGAGTACCTAATTTTAACCCGAATTTGGGAAAAAATATGGTACAATCGTTGCATGATAGTAAAAATACATGGCTACGGAACTTGAAAATAAAAGGTTGGAAAGCAGCAGATATACTAAACGCCGGGCATTATAAGGTAAAAGATGACGCTGCTCAGATCATAGATGGTGTAACAGGTGCCGCTGTTAAAGTGGTAGATGGTGTAGCAGGTGGAATTAATGTGGCGAGAAGGGCATTATTCGGTAAATCCCTAGATAATTCCTTAGCCTACGCTCACGCTGCTGATGATGCCGCCGGTGGGGTCAACACAGTTCTTCGTGGAACAGATTTGAGAGGTTCAGTGAAAGCGACTTTTGAAAATAGGAAAGAGTCTATTCAGAGTCGGATTTCGAAGTTGGAAGAGAGTGGTGTTAAGGGTACGGGTAATACAAACCATCCAGTGAGAGTATACCGTGATATCGACGACGCCGTTTTAAATAAAGATTATGAAATAATCACCAGAAAAGGAACATTTGTTACTAAAATAGTAGCGGATGAAAAACTTGTTGTGGATATGCCTTATATAGGTAAAGGGAAGCCAAGTACGAATTCAGAAGGATGGCTTAGAGATAACAAGTATTATTTTAATGAACTGTATAAATTACATCCTGAGTATTTTAGTGATGCTAACATCAAAAATCTTAATAATGGATGGGCTATTGTAAATGATGCAGTTTTTAGAAAACATTTTCCTCAGTATGATATTACCGGGTTAAGAGGAAAACCTTTAGTTCATCACCATATCGGTGGAGGTGGGCAAGCAATGGCTATTCCACAACCTCTACATCCCGGAAGTGGAGGGATTCATAATAATGAGAAACAAATAGGTATATGGGGAAAAGATCAGGAAAATGCTGAACGTCTCCAATTATTTATTAAGTAATTTTACTGGAGGTATAACATGGAAATTAAAAAAGCATTAGAACGTTATTTTAAAGAACTTTTGTATGTTTGGGAGAAGGAATATGGTACATATCCACGAGCACCTTGGGATGAAGATATTGACCCGAAATTATATTTAAGTGACCCAGACGAAGAAGAATATGTGTATTG
Source organism: Bacillus sp. NPDC077411 (assembly GCF_044543425.1). Lineage (NCBI taxonomy): Bacteria > Bacillati > Bacillota > Bacilli > Caryophanales > Bacillaceae > Bacillus > Bacillus sp. NPDC077411. The sequence goes on from NZ_JBITWA010000008.1 coordinate 90,680, forward strand.
GAAACCTATTGAAAAAGTTAATTTAGAGGATTTTTCAGAAATCGAAAAAGTACTTGGTTTAAAAATTCATAGTTCTATTAAAGAATACTTTAATTCATATTGGTTTCTAAACTTACAAGGTTTTTATGGTTCACGATTAGTTAATCTTGAACCTGTAGAACCAGGTAAATGTGTATTAGAATTTTTCCAAGCAATGAAACAGTATGAAGAAAATAATGGAAAAGAACTTAGGTGTATTCAAATTGGATTTATCTCACCAGAGGATATGGCTATTTCGGTTGATAATGAAACAGGGCAGGTATTTATAGAAAATTTTGAAACAGAAGAAAATGAATTGCTTGCTAATTCACTTGTTGAATTGATAAATAATTTAAAAGTTGAAATGAATTAAAAAAATAGTTTCCTTGGAATACGATGTTATTTTAGGACCTTTTATATAAGCAATCTATTTTTAATTAAAAATCTAATTATAAGAAGATATCCAAGATTGGTTACAGTGACTTTATAAGGTTACGACTATATATTTTTATACCAAACTTATATTTGCATATGAAAAAGAAAAAGTTAGTCAGTTTAACCGTGATAATTGTTAAGAAGTAAAAGATGTCATAATGTATAATTATGAAGTGAACCCAAAAAGTTAGACACATATTTTAAGCAGCTAATGAGGAATGCGTTCTGTATTGTACAGGACCCATTCCTTTTAATTTTGTTTTAATTCGTTCATTATTGTAGTAGTGAATATATTTTTCTAATTCTAATTTAAAGTATGGAACACTTTAATGAGTCAAAGAAACTTTCGATGACTGCGTTATCTAAACAATTCCCCTTACGAGACATACTTTGTGTAATTTCTTTTTCTTTCAATACATTTTGGTATTGCTTCATTTGATAGTGCCACCCCTGCCGCAATGTTCCGATGCTTTTAAAATGGATCAAGATGATAAATGGTGTAGCAGGTGGAATTAATGTGGCGAAAAGGGTATTATTCGGTAAATACCCAGATAATTCCTTAGACTACGCTCACGCTGCTGATGATGCCGCAGGTGGGGCCGACACAGTTCTTCGTGGAACAGATTTGAGAGGTTCAGTGAAAGCGACTTTTGAAAATAGGAAAGAGGCTATTCATAGTCGGATTTCGAAGTTGGAAGAGAGTGGTGTTAAGGGGAATGGAAGTAAGACAGCTAGCCAGGATAAAACAGCAGAGCAAGTAATAGCAGATAGAACAAAAGGATTAGATTTAAATCCACATCCTATTCAGCAAAAACAATTAAGTGCTAAAAAGAGGAAAGAACTAAGAGCAAAAATAGAGAATAGGACTATTACAAAAGCTGAGTATGAACAATATATATGGGATAAAAAATTTGCTAAACACAGAGCTTCTGGTGTAGACGCTTTCTGGTATCAAGAACGTCAAAGAATATTAAATAATGAAACTCCAACAAGAAACTGGAATCAAGAACAATTAAATGATATTTTGAATGGTAAGAAACCTAAAGTAGATGGAAAAACAGTACAAGGACACCATTCCTACAGTGCTTCACAATATCCGCATTTAGCGAATAAAGGGGAAATTATATATCCAGCTACACCAAGTGAGCATTTTAAAGGTTGGCATGGCCGTAATTGGAAAAATAGCCTACCAGGTAAACCAATTAATCCTATGAATGATTTTTAATCCGTGGAAGGAGACATTTAAATGGCTAAAATGAATGTGCGAATAGAAAAAGATGCTAATGAGGTAAAGTACATCTCTATTTTAAGAAAAAATACTAATAAGAGTATATCTGAAATAAAAGAAACACTTAATAATAATGATTTCATCTTATCGTATAATCTATTAGAGATTGATGAATTGTTAGAAATGAAAAAAATAGTAAGTTCATTATTAGATGCTGGTGCTAAAGTCCATGTATATGAAGATAATAGGGAGGTTAGCATTGAGTTTTTAGATAATCTTATAGAATCTCATTTAGATACAGAAAGGTATCTGGAAGAAGTTGATGAGCAAATGTTTAATGAAGATTAAAACAGCTATTTTGTGAGTTCCTCGGGCACTTACCAAGGACATGCCCAATTTAAAAAGTCAACAGTGACGTGAGAAGAATGTATGAAGTAAACCCAAAAAGTTAGACACATATTTTAAGCAGCTAATGAGGGGGGAGTTCTGTATTGTACGAGGGCACTGAAAAACTCCATCTAGTTCCATTTGGCGAGATATTCGACGATTCAACCGTCGAATATCTCGCCTTTTAATTTATAATAGAGAAACTAAATGCAGGCGGTGTTCCCAATGATTTCAAACCAAGAGACACTCAACTTAAGCCCGTACATGGCCATTTACGATATTGTCATGCCAAAAGATAATATGATTCGTCAAATTAACGAACTATATTTAAGGATATTGATAGTCCACATTTTTTAGCTCATCAAAGTCTAGAAGAATTTTGGAATACTTTTAGAAAAAACGGAGAACGCTTGCGTGAAATGCCTACCGTTTCAGAATATAACGAGGCATTATACGTATCTTTGAAGTCAGTTGTTTTGAGTGATACACAAGCTCAGAAGGCCGTTCAACGAGCAACAGAACAACAATTGTTTTATAAATTAACTGGAGGCAATTTTGTTCCAAGGATTCCTGGTAGAATTAATTTACCAAAACTTAAATAAAGGAGCACTTACATGGAATTAAATACTTCTGTAGTGAAAGCGGTATTGTCTAGTAATTGGTTAAAACATTGTGGAACAGAGAGTAATTTTCCTCAAGGAATTGAGTATACCTATTTATCAAATAAAAAGAAAATGGTTAAGAGTGTGAATGGGATAGAATGGGAAAATATTTGTCTGGAAGAAAGTAATAATTTAACGGGTTATTTAGCAAAGAATGAACCAGAAATATATAATAAAAATTGGAACACCTTAGTTAAAAAAATTAAAGCAGAGGTATTACCAAATATCACTGACAATATTGAAAAACAAATAACGATATTGGGGTTACCAAAAGATATATTACATGCTGTTAAGTTCGATGTAGTAAGTATAATAATGGTACTATCTTATGAAGAATATTATAAGTCAGCATTTTATAACGAAATGCTAAAAATCTATTTAAGTGGGCATATTCCTTGTGGATGGAATGGAAAGTATCCAGAAGGAAATATATTTATATACTAGGGGACAAAAATGACTAATGATGCAGAATATTACAGTGAAGTAAAAAAAATGATTCAGCAGTTTTTAAATACTTCACAATTGGTTCCAGAAATATTAAACGAACAACAAAAGCAAATAATAGCAACATTTTGTTTTGGTATGATAAATGGTTATTCTTTAAAAAATAAAAAGAATGCCATACAAATACAGGGAGCTACAATTGATATATTGATAGAAATGTTCTTCTATTCTCCAGCAGCTAGTGCGGAATTCTGTAATTTTTTAATTGAGTGCACAGATAAATTATTTCATCCAACTATGTATTCTATCATTCATAGAGGAATTCAAGGTTATTATCAATATGAAGAAGCTAAAAATAAAGAGTTGAAAGATAATATTGAGAATGTGATTGAAGTAGTAAAGAATCATTAAAAAATTAAGGGTATTGACTGAGAAAATTTTATCTTAGTTAATGCCCTTTGTGTATAGCACCAATAAAAGAGATTGTAAACTAATCTGGATTAATATAGAAAGTGGGACTTGTACTAAAGTTAGTGATAATTGTGTATAAGCATTGCATCAAAAAATTGTTGAGGGAATAGGTGGATAGAAAACTTTTATCGTCTACAAAAGACGATAAGTGCTTTTGGGCGTTTTAGTATAGAAAAAAAGGTGCATTATAGTTTTATAAGTGCACTAGGTGTTGAATCTTTATTATTATTTTAATAGATGGTAATAGCTATATAATAGTAGAGAAAAAATTGTAAAAGGGATTAAAATAACAACAAACCTAGAATTATTAGTAAAAGGATGAGATAGAGAAATTATTTTCCATTCAAATTTAGTACAATCATTGCGAGACGGAAAAAATATTGGCTTGATCGCATGAGACTAGCAATCCTAAAAGTGGGAAAATCCAGAAATGAAAAAATGTATCAGCTTGGCGGAAAAATGGCCGAGGGTGTGTATAATGCTAAAGAGTATTCTTGGAGAAATGATTTATTAACTATTATTGAGGAGTGTGAATATGAAAGTAAATAATTCTGACTATGGAGGCTTTATTGTTTCTAAGAATGTTGTATCCGGAAAACCAATACGTTATACATTTAGAGAAAAATCAGAAGTTCCTCAATTAAATGGATGGACTATTTACTCTTCAGAAGATGATGAAGAATATGTAAATGATTCTAGTAACTTTCAAGTTTTAGGAGCAGGCTCTATATTAGAAATAGCCGCAATTATGTTAGAACTTTTTGATGCTCCCTATGGAACAGACTTATGTTGGTTGTATAAAGAAGGTGTTCATGTAGGATTTTATGATTTGATAAGTGAAGATGAGAAAGATATTGGTCAAATTGTAAAAGGAAATTGATGTTATTTTGTGATTTCCTCAGGCACTGGCAAAAATACATGCTCAATAAAAGAGGTCAATAGCGACGCTAGGAGAACGTAGTGGTCTGTTGGCTTTTTTTATCGTGTTATTTCATGATAAGAGTTATTCATCATTTTCGTTTAAGTTAATGGCTTCTTTGTTTTTTACGAACTTCATGGATAGCTTTTCCCATGTCTCATTCGATTCGTTGCTTGTAAAGAAATTCTGCAAACCCTCAATAATATTAATTTCATCGGCAATACCATTGATATTATTGTTTGTCTGTTTGATATTTTAGGATTCCCAATATTAAAGGGGATGATGTTAGGTTTACATTAAGGCTAGAAAAAGAGTTTTATGTCATGAAAGATCAAAAACAATTTGAATTGTGTACAAATATACTAAAGAAAGCTATTGAAAAAGGAGAAGTACATAAAAGTGCTTTTAGTGAAGAGCAACTAGCACTTATTGATAGAGGCTTTGGTAAAATTAAAGGACTAACATGGCACCATCATTAAATACCTGGAAAAATGCAGTTAGTAATAGAAAATATACATGGTAAAGTTAGTTGCCTTGGTGGAAATAAATTATGGGGAGATGATATTAGGTGAGTAAAGTAGAGTGGCAATTTGCAGATGAAGCTGTAAGTGAAGATTTTGTAAAAAAAACTGGTAATGACATAGGTGTCAAATTTCCAAAGGATTATATAAAGTGTGTAGCTATAAATAATGGTGCTAATGTTGAACCAGAATTATTTAATGTGAATAATCGTGAAAGAGTATTTGGAACTTTGTTGTCTTTTGATGAAAATAGTGACGAGTATATAGTTGATGTATATAATGACTACAGCGATACATTACCTAAAGAATTAATTCCGTTTGCTTTTGATCCAGCAGGAAATTTAATTTGCTTTGATTATAAAAACCATGAAGAAGATCCAATTGTTGTCTTTTGGGAACATGAAGATGCGTGGGAAAAAGAAGCACTAATGGAAAGTGAAGGGATTACAGCAGAAGAAGCAGAGGAAGTAGCAAGAGAGAATGTATTTTACGTGGCAAGTAACCTCACTGAGTTTTTAAACAAATTGCATGATTAATAGATAGTTAAAATAAAAGGACTGTTCCATAAGTCGGTTTCACTTGCTTATGAAATAGCCCTTTTTTGTTTTAGAAGAAAATTACTTGTTTAACCTGTATTTTAAATAAAAGATTCATATAAGAAAGATGATAGCTAGTTTATGTAAAACAGATCGGCTTAAAGATAAAAATCTGGAATATAGCAGCTGCATTCAAAGGTTTTGAACTAGCTAGAGGCGGTACAATGATAGCGAATCAAAGAAAGGGTTACTATCAATAAGTATCATCTAGAGAGAGGTAAGATTATGGATGATGGGATTAAGGGGGAACATTCACCGTTCTAATCAAAAATGTGGTAAAATAACCCATAAATAGGTGTTTAATATGGATCCACCTGATGGAGGAGAGTCCTGGTCTACAATTCGATTTTATCATATCTGGCGAGAAGACCCCTACCTCAAGCGCGCAACGGTAGGTGGGGGTAGTTCAATAGAGGTGAAACAGATATCAAGATCACTGATATTGGATTCGGTGTTGATGAGTTACAGGTAAAAGACTGGAATAAGAAAATAGATTAATTCATAGGGAGCATGCAATGATAAACCAAAAAAAGTTAGAAATGGCTTTTAGAAGATATAGCAAAAATTTTGTGGATGGAATCAAATTTGAAGATGTTAAAGATGAATATAATGTTAGTAGAAGAGAGATTGAGGAAATCGTTGAGAAAGATGAAACAGAGAAAGATCACATACTATTAATAGATCTAAACAACATTTCCTCATATTACTTGTCACTATGGAAAAACGATGTATTGATCAGCGGTGGAAACAATGCAGAAGGATTAAAGAACGTGCAGAAGGTCTTATTTTACCAGTGTATGGGACAGGATCTCTATACAAGCAGGTATCCAGGGATGTTCTTGGAATATTCGTTTAGCGAAGTCGTCTTCACATTAGTTCATTTTGCAATGTATGGATGGGAGAAAGAAGAAAATATATTATATGATTTTATGGCTCATCACTTCGGTGGACATTTAATAGATGCCAATGAAGAGGATAGACATATTTGGTTTTTGCTAGAGCTGTACTTGCAGTATAAAAATAAAACTATCATGGGAACGAATGAAAAATTGCACCTAGCCGTAATAAATAAGTTGAAGGAAGCTGAACTACGATGCGATTTAATCCCTGAAGACCTGAACATTTATGATGAAGTGCTGGGACGTTGGTCGACTGGGGATTTAGAAGAAATAGAACATCTAATTTCAATAATGTCACAGTATCATTCTGCATTAGCTTCTGAAATCGGACAGTTCGGTGAATTTGGTGATTTCAGATACGGATTTTATCCTTTTGAAATCTTATTCTTAATCCATGTAAGGAAACAACTAGGGTTGCCAGTACCTACTAAATTCGATAATTTTCTGATAAATACTCCAGAAGCGAAAATGGTATTTAGAGAACGTGAGCCATACCCTGAGTGGGATCCCGTGCTTCAGATGGTCGATCAATTTTATCGTAAAAACTACCCAGAATATATTCTTAACAAGCATGGAGAATTATTTCAATAAAAGGGAGGAAGCTAATATGCCGGATAAAGGGATAGCACAGATTATATTTCCTGATAGCAAGGATTTGGAAACGTTTTTGAAAGAGCAAGGAAGTTATGACTTACATGAAGACCTATTAAAATATGGATTGACGACGAAACAGTTTTTATACGTTGACTATAAAGGTGAGCAATACCAAGAAATTGTCAATTTTATTCTTGATTACGAATTTGCCCACCAAATTGAATTAGCAACACAAGAAGAACTCGAGAAACTAGAGGTATTTCATTATGAATTTTTACCTGAAAAGATTAAGGAGGCCAACAAAATACTGTCGCCAAAGGGGTATGGACTATTTGCATATCCAAATTCGGGTGACTTCTTCGCGCTATTCATTGGAAAAATAGAGAATATAACAAAATTGCTGCAAGAAGAAGTGCTGCTCGATGATAGAATCCCTTTTCAAGAAAGGTGTATCAAGTATTATAGATAGCTCTAAGATTGTACGTCTTCAGCCTTGACTCCGGTCAAGGTTTCCTTATAAGTTAATATCAAGATTGTATAGCTATCTAGAATGTGCTATTTTAGCCATGTACGATTGTAATAACGCCATGTGTTACGGTGATCGTTCATGTTCTTGCAAATTTATTTAAAACTTTTCGCATGAACATTAGTCAAAATAATAAAGATGTTTTGAATTTGGAAGGCTTGATACTAGAAATAGAAAAATAAGTTGAGAAATGTGCCTATTTTGTGAGTTACTTGGACACTGACAAAGGTACATGCTTAATAAAGGAAGTCAATGGCGGCATTAGGAGAACATAGTGGCTATTGACTTTCTTTATCTTTACAACTGGGCTAGATGGAAAAAACTTAAAATTTGAAGGTATTATAAATTCAGAAACTAGAGAGATAGAGAATGCTTATCTAGTATTAGGCTGGGTGGATTAATATGAACGTATATGAAGAATTTATTGAGATAATGAAACAGAGAAATTTGAATAAAGAGGCAGTTATTGATGTTTTGAATATATATGTAAATGGACGTAACTTTCTACAACACTTAGAAGGTTTTAAAAGTAAAGAGGGAGAGCGTTGGGAATATAATGGAGTAATTTATTCAGGTGAATATGAACAAGATGATGAGGAGTATTTTGGACAAAATAAAGTTTTATTTTATTCTGGCGATGGTGATGATGACTACGATATTGTGAATTATAATCAATTGTACCAATATTTAAGTGCTACATGTGAATTTTATATAGGAAAAAATCCTGAAAAGAAAGAGATTATTGAAGATTTGTTGATGAAAATCAAAGAAAAATATAATATTAAATAATAGTAAAAGCACTTCTGGATAAATCTAGAAGTGCTTTTTTCTTGAAAACTATAAAAATCATTACAGCAAAAAATTGCAGTAAGGGGAAATATGACTGTTGTGGAGAGAGCTGGTTTAGAGGAAAGAAATATTAAAAAGCACGGTAATCCAATAGGGCCAACAGCTGAAAGTATGTTTAATAAGATAAAAGATTCATACATTGATAAAGAAATTTATAAATCAGATGAACAAATATGGAAAATTATAATTGAAAAATCAATGCAAAAAGATGATGTGATAAATACACTATTAGGATTAGTGCATTAGGAGGGAGAGCTTATGATAATACTGAATAATTACCCTAAGATTGACACATATATTATATTAGAACCTAGTGGATATTCAATAGTTGAAAAAAATAAAGTACAGTTAGTTAGACAAGGCGTGGGAGGATTTAGCGAAGATGGACAGGTAGTTGGTATTTATGTTAAAGATAACAAACTATTTTTTTTCTACAATGGACAATCATTTGAAACATCTGTAGACGATCTAATTTGTACAAATAGTTATATTTCCAAATTGGAAAGATGTTTTAGTGTACAAATGGGGGGACAAAATATATGTAATATAGTTTATGAACCTTTTATTGATCCGGGAATGATATATTATGATGCAGACCCTGAAGAATTTGATACATTGTTATACTTAAGCGGATTAATGAAGAATGAGGATTCTATTAAGAATTTTATGAAGGGTATGGAAATAATTAAAGCACAGAATAAAAGCTAGTGTTTTAGAGAAAGAAAATTACGCTTATAGCAATGTCTACCGATGAATAAAATTTTGTGCATATTTTCTGGGTAAATGTCCTAAATAAATTAGATCTCAGTATTATAGTTTACGATACAATTAGTAGGGGCTTAAAATACAATCAGTAAAACACGAACTAAAAAAATTACATGATTAATAGGTATTCAAAATAAAAGGGTTGTTCCAAAAGTCGGTTTCACTTGCTTATGGAACAGCCCCTTTTGTTGTAGTATAAAAATAGTTTCGATAAAACATTCAAGTAGGTAAAATAATAATTAGATTATTTCAAATTGGCTGGATTAAAAACGGGGAAATCCAGAAATGAAAAAATATATTAGTTTGGCGGAAAAATGGCTCAAGGTATGGAGAATACACTTGCCTTCTTCAACAAGGATCCTGAAATAGTTGGAGACGATGTAGTAGCATGGAAGCAAGGCGGTCCCAGGAAAGGTTACTGAGTGGGTTAATAAACGCCATACAGAGAGTAGAGTAGTAAGTTTATGAATGATAAGATTCAGGGGCTTGAGAATCTAAAAAATACAGAAAACTTTAAGCAAGGGACCAAAGAAAATGCATTAAATCACATTTTTGATGGTGAAATTCTTAAAATGGAAATGCTAATGGTTTTCATTATGAAGGAATGCATAATAGTAATGGTAAAATTGTAGGAAATATTGATCCACCTAATGAGTTTGATGCGTATCATGCAAATATTGAAGTTAGTGAAGTACCAAAAAAATCCAAGTCTACATTTTTTTTTTAGGAATGGGCTCCTCAATAGGTTATTGATGTAATTAATGAAGCATTTAACAATAAAGAGGTCTTTAAGAATAATAAATTTAGGGGAAGTACAGATGCAGGGATGGTAATTGAAATGGTAATTAAGAATAATAAGATTGTTTCAGCTTATCCGTTATACTAGAAAATGGAATGGGGATACATAGTATGGTAAAGTATAGATATTTACTAGATTTTAAAGAAAATTATAATGAAGTAGTATTGGACTTTAGTCAAGAAAACTCTTTGGAATTTGCATATATGATAAGCGATCCATTTGGTTCTGATATATCTTGGAGATTTAATGAATTAAAAAATGATGTAGATAATTATATTGAATTATTAAGAGGACATCTACCCGAATATCGACATGGAGGAAATGCATCTAGCGTTATATCTTATAGAGACATTACAATAATTGAAGACCCTTTTTATGATGAAGAAGATGAAATTGAACCTATCTGTAAATTAGAGACAATTGAATTTGTAAAAATTATATTAGTATGGGCTTATGAAAATTATAAATACAAATGCAAACGTCGGGTGATTGCTCGAGAAGAGGCAGAGATGGTTATGAATTGGATTGAACAAAAAATGATAGAAGTTAAAAGTATAGAAAATAACGATTAAACATAAGAAACACTGAGAAGCTTATTCCTATAAGACCTTAAGGAATAGGCTTTTTTAAACCTAGGAAAGTATATTAAGAATCTTTATAACACTGAAACATTACAACATTCAAGAGAATATATAAACAGATTGCGAATGAAATATAAGTGATTGAGGAGGAGAAAAAATGAGGAAAAAAACATTATCACAATAGGACTAAAGAAGAACTAGACGCTTTATTAGAGTCTGTTGACAGAGATTTTCCAAGACATTATCGTAAATTAGAGGAAATTACGATTAATGTAATATTGAAGCCAGAAGAAGTTATAGAAATTGCTAAAAAATATCATCAAGAACATGAACTGGACAGAACAATTAATTATTATATTATAAATTTACGATTTTACGAGGCTTATACATTCAAAATTGATAAAGAAAATAGAAATAATGACGATGTAAGACCGGCATGGAGAGTATTAGTAGATTTACCGGAAAATCCTTTTCTTATGGAGGACTATACATTGATTGTGTCTGATAAAGATAAAAAAGTGATGGGGATGCTTGATCCAAATGGACATCCAGTATTTAAAGGAAATGAATTTACGGATGAAGATATCAAATATATTATGAAAAACACGTAAGGGGTGAAAAAATTGGGGGATTTAAGCCGAGCAATTAAGCGAATTTCAGCAATCGATTGGAGTCGTATTGGGGAAATAGAAAGGAAATCGAATGTCCAATTGTGCAAAGAGTATTTAAGAAGAACTGCGATATTTTTCCGGACATATCCAGGTAAATGTATTTACCCCTTTATAAGTATTTCTAATTCAATCACATCACCACAAGTAAATATAGAAGGAATTGAATTAATTAATGAAGTGAAGAATAGTTATCAAAAGGCAATAGTTACAAGTTTCCTTGAACTAAATGCACTTATAGATGAGGGAAATCAAATCGCTATTGAAAACAAAGATTTATTTGAGCCAGTAATAAAACTTTATGAACGCGGTGGTTATTTCTATAAGAGAAGTGGCTTTGTAAATGTAGATGGAGTATCGTTTCAATTAAACAATTGGGAGGAATTTGAACCTTCTGACATAAGTGATGAAACTCTGGATAGTTTAGATGAATTTGAGTGAGTTGAGGCATAAGTAAAATAATTTAAAAAGTTATGAAGGAGATAAGAGACTTTGATACTTAGTATAAAATTCTAAATGATATAACTAACAGACTTGGAAATAATACTGAGGCAAAAGGTAAAATAAAGTTATTTACAGAATTAGATACTTGCGATAGTTGTAGTAGGGTAATAGCGGAATTTGCCAAAAATATAGAATTAGAGGTTTATCCATAATAACGGAAACAGATTAAAACCATAGTCTATAGGAGGGATATAAATGGAAGATTGGGAATATAATGAATTAATTGAGGCTGTTAAAGAAATGTATGACAATATGTTAAATGAAGATAGAGGATATAAATATGCTACTGCAAGAACATTTTATGAATTCGAAACCGTTTGCAATGAGGGTAAAATAGAAAGTTTATTAGTACACTTAGTCATTGGAGAGATAATAGTGACACATCCAAAAGTTTTTGTGGGTGTGGTTGATGCCATAAAAAAAGAGCTAGGAAGCATTGATAGGAAGGAATTAGAGAAGGAATTGTTATCTGAAGAGGTTGAGGATCTTGTGACCAGAATAAATAATGTCAATCATAAACTTAATAACGTAATACTGGACTATGATCCTAATGCTGATAATTATGATACTACGTCAAGATAATAGACACAGATTTCTACCGCGCTTTCGCTTAGTAATCTTTATAAAAAGTTTAAATAAAGAATAGTTTGTACCTTTGTAAAGGACATTTTGAAAAAAGTTATGCAACATCAAGAAGATGATTTCTGTATTTGGGTATTATCCCCTTATAGTAGACAGTTGAAAGAAAGTTACTGTACTGTTTATTATGGAGGGGATTTTTTATGACTTTAGATAAGTATAAAAACATGTCTGATCAAGAGTTTAAACAATTGTCTAATGAAGAATTTCAAGATTATATTAAGTTGAAGAGAGAAGATTTCCCTAGGCATTATAGGAAAATAAATGAAATCACTGTAGGTGTGGTATTAAAACCTGAGGAAGCAATAGCAATTGCGAAACAATATCATAAGAAAAATAACTTAGATGGAGTGGTTAATGAAGACATCCACCAACTTTTCTTTGATGAAGCTTATACATTCAAAATTGATAAAGAAAATAGAGATAATAATGATGTTAGACCAGCATGGAGAGTATTGGTAGATTTACCAGAGACCCCTTTTCTTATGGAGGACTACACATTGATTGTGTCTGATAAAGATAAAAAAGTGATGGGGATGCTCGATCCAAACGGACATCCAGTATTTAAAGGAAATGAATTTACGGATGAAGATATCGAATATATTATGAATAATGAGGATTCTGAAGATTAATTAATAACTTAGTGCATAGTTTTATAAATAGAATAAATATTGTTATTATGCAATTTTACGAGGTTTTCGATCACTGGTAAAGAAACATCTCCACTTTATAACGTTATTTGATGAAGCTTTTGTCTATATGATCTGAACTGGGAGATGGTATTAAACATAATCGAATTAGAGCATTAGTAGGTCAAAATATAGAGACAATTCGAGGCACTGCAAGTAATGGAGAAGGTATTAGAAATGTTGAAACAGGTGAAATAGATAATTATTAGCCTGTATTAGAATGGGGTGAATAACTTTATGGGAAATTTTCAAGAAGATTATCAATTATTAATTGATAGATTTAAAAAGAATGGTCTAACTAAAAGTTTTGTTATTACTGTCCTAGCGAAATTCGCTTTAGACTTTGATTTTATAAAAGTTTTAGATGGCTTCTTTAATGAAGATGTAATAAGAAGGGATACTATTGGTGTTGTTTACTCAGATGAGTTTGACAAAAATGATACGGGCTACTTTGGGGAAGATAGGATATTATTCTATTATGGAGTCGATGAAAATTGGTATGATATTATTACCTTTGGTGAGTTGTGTAATTATTTGCAGGTAGTTTGCGATTTTTATGTTGAAAAACACGATGACAAGGCTGAAGAAGTGCAAGAATATTTACAAAAAATTAAAGGGAAATATAAAGTAAAATAAAAGTGTCTTATTCTCCAATCATTGAGAAGCTGTTTTTCGTGATTTTCAAGCGAAAAACAGCTTCTTTTTTAACTTTATCCCGCATTAACGGTCAATAAGACCCCCATCTCAAAATTGAGAGAATCTAATAAGATAGGTGGGGGATAACTGCCCGTAAAAGCCCGATTGGTTCAACTAACCATCAGTGGGGGATGAAAAAAACCCCCACTGACGGAAGTTTCACTTTATAACATAGGATACGGATAATCTTGATTTTAAAGAATGGGAAGAGATGCCTGTTAGTGGTCAAACTAGTCTAACAGATAATGGATTAAGGGAATTTAAGAAAGGCATGAATGAAATTGGTATTAAAGTTTTTTTGACAAAAAGAGAAAAATTCTCACTAGAAATGTTGCGGGAGGCTTTGATATCTATACTGGACAAATGGTTTTGAGACCTGACGAATTACTTTTAAGTTCCATTCATGAATCCTACCACGCTAAGCAATTTAAAGAACTTGGACAAGAAAATTATTTGAAATAATCAAGATCAGCAAGAGAAAGGTACGTTTATAATGAAATTATGAAGAATAAGGAAAAATGTATTGCCGAAGAGATATATGAAGCACAAAGATATATTTTCTTCATTAGAAATAGACAATGGCCATTACCTAATTGGAAAGGATATGAGAAATAGTGATGGAAGAAAAGGAAACAAACTTAACTGCAAGTCAAGCTATTCAAATTGCTAAGCGATATCAGAAAAAGCATAACTTACATGGGATCATACATGATGATATAGAAAGGTCCGTAAGATTTTATAGTGAATTTTATAGAATAAAAGGATGTGCGTGGCTCGTTTTGGCAGATATAACACCCAAGACATATGAAGGTGATGATGAAATTACTTTTGTTATTTCTGATGAGGAAGGCGTTGTAGATCATGTTCTAGACCATAACGGGATCCCTCATCATTATCATCTATCAAGTAATAGAGAGTATACTGATGAGGAATTTGAAGTCATTTTTAATGATGATGAGATTAAGTAAAAAGTACTTATTTATTTTTGGGGTTACCGAGTAGTGAATGAATCTTTTTACCTTATAATTACCGTAACTAGTGATATAAGAAAATAGGTGTGTAGAATAAAGAACTCATGATGTTTAGATAATTATGGAGTTATATAATGATATTTACTTATAAAAATAAGAACGATACGTAGATGAGAAGCAATTTTAAATTTACGAATTATTGTTACTGAGAACAAACCATAAACTTACAAACTTAAAGTACTTGATTGTCTACAATAGACGATGAGTGCTTTTTTGTGTTTTAGTATAGAATTTAGTGGGGCTATTATTAATTTTTCAAGTAATTACTGAAATAGGATTTCAAGATATCTTACTTTAAAATATTGTGTTAAAAGAAAACATAACAAATGGAGGTATTAAAAATGGGGAAAAGCTTTTTTTAAATTAAATATGAGATTACAAGGAACTATTATATATATTTAAATATTGATAAATATACGCCAGAACAATCTGCTGGAAGATGTTATGATGATTTTTATGAAGAAATACAAAATAATGGGATAGAATCAATTGTTGTAATTTCAACTATAATAGGGCTACTAAGTACAAATAAAGGAACTATTGATGAAGATGATTTAAGTAATATAAAAATAATTTTAGATTTATACAAAAGTATTGATATAAATGAATGTTTGGATGAATTTGAGTGTGAATATTTACAAGATGATATAGGATGGTTGCAAAATTATTATGAAGAAATTACTAAAAATTAATTAGTGTATGTTATTAAAGTAAATCTAGTAGTAGCGTAAATAAAAAGTAAATTAGCATATGATGTATTAGTGATTAAAATAATAACTAACCTTGAAGCATTAGCAGATAAGATTGCTGAATTAATGGCTGAAGGAAAGTCATTTGATATAGCAGAAACAGAAGCAAAAGAATGGACTGAAACACAAGTTGCACTTCATAATCCTGACCAAATAACTGGTGGAGATCCTTTGAAAATAGGTGGTATGGGATAGATCCAATAAATTAGGAAAGAAAATCTTGTTTTGGCACCAAATGCCGTAATAGGACAACATAGTCTTGATTCTTTAGAGGAAGTAGTTAATTGGTTAAGGGCTGTTGAAGCTCTTAAAGATTTAGGAGGCATAGCTAGTACAAGATAGTAGAAATACAGGAGGTAATGTTATGGATGAAAAAAGTCTAAATAAGACTATAAGAAATGCTATTAAGCTTGGTGATAGTAATGAAGTAAAGCGTTTAATAGGCAATAATCCAGAATCTTTACATTCAATGACACCATTTGGTACGTGGTTACATGTTGCAGCAAAGAAAGGACATTTTGGAATAGTAGAATATCTGATCCATAAAGGAATCGATGTGAATACAAAAGGTGATATATTTGATGCTTCTCCGTTAAGATTGGCCGCAGGAGCGGGGCATTTGAAGATAGTAAAGTATTTAATAGAGGCCGGCGCAGAATTAGATGTAACCTTAGCAAAAAGAAATCCATTATTTGGAGCGATTTATGGTGGACATAAAGAAGTAGTTGAGTTTCTAGTTGAAAAAGGAATAGATATTTCAATTAGATACACTGGAGAAAATAGTAAGAATATGAATGCTTATGAATATGCTAGAGAATTTGGGCAAACAGAAATTGCTGAATATTTAAAGATGAAGATGGGCGAAAAAGAATAAGTAAGAGAGATTGATATTGTTGAAATACTAGAAGACCTTTGAAAATAAGCTGCTTCTGGAAGGTAAAAATTAAAGGGGAAACTAAAATGGATAAGACTCAAATTGCGAAAGACATTAGAGATGCCATAAAAGGTGGCCAACTGGATACGTTAAGAAGTTTGCTAGAGAAAGACCCAGAAATGTTAACATGGATGACACCCTTTGGTACATGGTTACATGTAGCAACAGCTCATGGGCATTTAAAAATAGTAGAATATCTCATTAGTGTTGGGATAGATATTCATGCACAGGGTGGAACTTTTTCTACAAATGCCCTTGAAAGAGCGGCTACAAAAGGACATTTAGATATTGCAGAATATCTCATTAATTATAATATCGAGATTGATACTAGTGAACCAGATAGAAATCCTCTGTTTGCTGCAATATATGGTGGTCATTTTGAGATTGTTAAATTGTTAGTTGAGAATAATATAGATATATCTATAAAATACTCTGGTGACAACATGAGAGATATGGATGCTTATGCATTCGCCGTTGAAAGAGGACAAATAGAAATTGCTGAATATTTAAAACGAAAGATGGATGAAAAAGAATAGAAAAAGCGACTTTTTATGTAATAGTATTTGCTATAGAGATACGCATATATGGTAATAAAATTTATGTATAACAAAAGCGAATCAGAACGTATAAAGTAAAAATGAAGTGATGGAATTGACAAACTAAGTCGTTTCATCGCTTTTTCTTTTTAAGCGGAACTACCCAGTGT
Organism: Bacillus sp. NPDC077411; assembly: GCF_044543425.1. Classification (NCBI taxonomy): domain Bacteria; kingdom Bacillati; phylum Bacillota; class Bacilli; order Caryophanales; family Bacillaceae; genus Bacillus; species Bacillus sp. NPDC077411. The sequence continues at coordinate 107,990 of NZ_JBITWA010000008.1, forward strand.
CGAATGATTTCAATACCATTACTAAACTAAATCTTATTACCTTAGGGGTGAAGATGCAGAGTATAAAATATGAAATGACGTAGCGGATAGATTAGATGGCAATAAAGATGCGACAGGAACTATTAGATTGTTCACCGAAAAGGATACATGCGGTAGTTGTAATAAAATCATTCAGCAATTTCAAAAAGACTATCCTATTATTAAAGTTGAAGTACTTCATAATGGTGATACACCTATTCCACTTAAAACTTCAACATAGTAAAGTTCGGAGGTTTTATAAATGACTTATAGTTGTGAAGAGTATTTAGAATATATATATGAGACGTATAGTGAATATGTAGAAGATGAAAAAATGAGCAGAACGGAGGCAGTTGCACGAACATTTAATGAGTATGATATGTTAATGAAAAAAAGCGAGACAGATAAATTAATTATCAGTGTAATATTTGCAGAAATTCTAGTTTCGCATTCTAAGATTTTCAATACATTTAAAAATTATATGATTGAAACGATATCAAATATAAACTTTATGTTAATAGAACAGGAGCATAAACTTACACAGGAACAATACAATGATTTCCTCTTGCGAAAGGAGCAGGTACTTAAACAATTAGAAGAAAAGCCGTCAGACTATTATCCGAGGGTATGTTGGTACTATGAAGAATTAACAGACGAAGTTAATAAATTTTTTGATGGAATCAATTCTAAGGGTACAGATGAAAATGAGGTAATTGCTAAAGTATGCAAGCGTTTTGAGCGTGACTGCAAAAATACAGTAAGTGAAAAAATGATAGTGTATACAACTTTAGCCGAAAATGTATTGCGATATAATTTGATACCACAAATAAAAGACATGAGTTTTATAAACGAATTGAAGGAGTTTACATTAGACAATATTCAAGGTGAACAGCTATCTGATAATGAGAAAGAAAAGTTAACACAGCGTATACAGGTGGTTTTGGATTGCATAGCATGAAAAATGCAAAACCAAAGTGAAAATTGTAAAAAACATTCAATGAGAGTGTGAATTAAACCGTGTAAGTTTCAAAGAAGAAGCATACACAATTATGTAAAATGATATCCGGATTTAGGGGAATTTTACTTATTTGAAATAAAATAAGTTTTTTGAAACCTATATTGAAGCGCTTAGGAATGTTGTTGATAGACTTAGAAAGGTTAGGGATAATGGATGATATAGTGGAGGAACTTAGAGATCTCGGTGATATTGCACAAAGGAGGAGAAACTAGAATATGGATAAAATACAAACTTCAAAAGAGATTCGTTCGGCTATAAAAAGTGGTAATCTTGAAAAAGTCGTTGAATTAATTGACTCTAATGTTCAAGTTTTAAATATGATAACCCCCTTTGGAACGTGGCTTCATGTCGCAGCTTCTAGAGGGGAATTAGATATAGTGAAAAAATTGATAGAACTTGGTATAGACATAAATACATTAGGTGGAACATATGAAGGTGGAGCATTAAATGAGGCCGCTTCCGAAGGGCATATTAATGTAGTAAAGTATTTATTGGCTTGTGGGGCTGATCTGGATATAAGTGATCCAATAAGAAACCCGTTGTTTGGGGCAATTAGTAATGGGTATCCCGATATTGCAAAACTTTTAATCGAAAGCGGTATAGATGTTAATGTTAAATATACTGGTGAGTCGATGAAGGCGATGGATGCATTAGCTTTTGCAAAGGAACAAGGGCAAGGAGAAATCGTTAAGTTGTTAGAAAATCAAAAAGGGTGTTCTACTACTTCAACTGAAACAAACGATAATAATCAAAATCATCATCATATGATTTTAGAATATGTCACTAAACACTTTGGGCCTATCAAAAATACCATAAGTGAAATTGTCCCTGGTAGTAGAGTATCGGTCAATATTCACATAATTCCTTCATCAGTGAATAAAGATTTCGTAACGCTCGTAACTACCGGTATGAGTGATGAGCCTATGGACTATTCAAACGAAGAAGGTGTGTTTAAATATGCAGAGTTGGTCCTGAAATTGCCTTCAAGTTGGATAATTGAGAAAGACAGTATGAAAGATCAAGATCATTACTGGCCTCTTAGTTGGCTAAGGAAAGTAGCTCATATTCCACATATGTATGATGGGTGGCTGGAAGAAGGGGTTATTCTTCCAAATGGAGAACCTCCACAGCCATTTGCATCAAATACAAAGTTATCATGCATAATGGTATGTCGTTCCCAAGAACCTGAGCTGGACAACGTCTATACTAAACAAGGAAATATAAACATTTATACACTTGTTCCTATTTATGAAGAAGAAAGAAATCTTGCATTGGAAAAGGGGCATGACTATCTACTTAAAAGAATGAGTGAGGAAGGAATCTCGGACGTATTGGACATAGATAGGGTGAATGTTGGGATATAATAGCATCTGTAGACAGGGCAATATGTGGCATACAGCTCATTAATGGATAATTGGAACAAATTCAACATAGCATATTGCAGCTGATTTTTGATTATTATAAACAAAAAAGAATATTCCTTTACAGAATGTCCAAAATAGGAATGATAATTAATGATAGATTTCATAAAAAAGGTTAATGAAGATGCAAAAGTTGCAGTAGGTTTAGCAATTGCCGAAAAAATGTTTAAATTAATAGATAGAAATGATAATGGATATAATCTTGGTAGAGAAGCATTAGATAGTTGCTGGAAATGGCTTGAAGGTGAAAAAATCGATGCTGATGATTTGTGTAATTACATAGATAGTGAAGATTATATAGATGTAGCTGAGTTTACAAACGAAGAAAAAGATGTACAAAAACAGTATGCATGGTATTCAGTGTTAGATGCTGTTTCTTATACAATTTACCAAGCATATAAAAAGGAAAAAAGAAAATTCGTTCCTCAAGTGGTTGAATTAATTGATGATGAAACGTTAAGAATATTAGGTGAAAATGCGATTGAATTTGGTTATTTTAAGATTGAAAGTTTAAATAGTATAAAAAAATATCTATTGGAAAACTACTCATTAAAAGATAGTATCGAAACCTATAATTATATAAAAAGGGATAGCTTACCATTGATTTAAAGTAACTACTCAGTCACTCTATGAAAAACCGATAGAAAAGCATTTTTTTAAGTGGTCAAGAGGAACTGGCTATGTATAGTAGCGGTCAGGGCCTTTTCCTGCCACGCGCAAAGTTTTAAAACAAAGAAAGGCAGCAAGGCGTAGGTCCATTTTTATCTTCATGGCAGCAATTATAGGTAAGCGTATTTTCGCTGGAATTATACTCTTTACCAAACTTCTAAATGAAATGTATGGTTGAGTAGTTACAATTAATTTATATAGTTAACTATACAGCACTTGATTGTCTTTTGGGCATCAAGTGTTTTTTTCGGGAAATTTATGCTTTGGATAACATGAATAAGCTTAAAAATGTTATTCAAAACAATACTTTTAGTGTAGATGAGCTGTCTGATTTAGGCATTATTAAAGAATATAATGAAGCATTAATTAAAATTGATTTTTGTAAGTATTTTAGAGTACTAATAGGTGACCCACCTGCTGCTATGGCTACATACACATCATATTCTATTTAAAAAATAAAAAAGGTCTTGGTCAGAAGTAACAAGAACTGGTTTGAGAAGGTTAAGAAATATTAAGAAGGTATGGAATAGAACCGATAATTGGTAAAGAAAATCTTATTTGGGCACCAAATAGAATTACAGGACAACACGGTATAGAACGTCTTCAACATATTGTTGATAAGTTGAAAGAAGTAGATAGTTTTGGTGGAACTCGTGAAAAAATGGTTGAAATGCTTAAGCTACTAGGTGAGGAAGTAGCATCAATGAAATAAAGATATTGTAGGGGGATTCTATGGATAATAAGGAAAAAGCAATAAAAATCTATGAGTTAATTGAGGATGGTAATATAGAACAAGCGAAAGAGATAATTATTACTGATAAAAGTTTGCTTGATTTTGTAACACCTTTTGGAACGTGGCTACATGTTGCGGCTAGAGCCGGTAAACTGGATATGATAAAATTTCTAGTTGAATCTGGTATGGATATTAATATAAATGAAGGTGTACCACAGTCAGCGCCTATTGCACATGCAGCTAGTGAAGGCGAAATTAGTATTGTAGAGTACTTATTTGATAATGGTGCAATATTAGATGTTAGTGATCCAAATAGAAATCCTCTATTCTCAGCGATTTATGGTGGGCACCTTGATATTGTAAAATATCTTGTTCAGAATGGTATTGATATTACTGTTAAGTATACAGGGGATACTATGAAAGATATGGGAGCTTATGAATTTGCTATTGAAAGAGGACAAACAGAAATTGCTGAATATTTAAAGATGAAGATGGGCAAAAAAGAATAAGTAAGAGAGATTGATATTGTTTTACTATTATGGACTATTGTTTATATCCCCCACATCGTGACACGATAAAATAAGACACATGAGCAAGAATATAACTTATGAATGTAAGCGTCAAATTTCATTACTTTTAGAATCATTACTACTCATAAATAGCCATATACAGTCAAACTAATTATCGGCTATAGCAATTCATCCGCGCTCATGGCTGGTTAAAGAAGTTAATGATCTTCTGGTGCATGAATAGAATATAAAAAAGGAAATCGAAATGATTTCCTTTTTCACTTTGTAAGCTGTAAAGCTTTCATATAATCACTCTTTTTCTCAAGGGCCTTTTTTGCTTCTTCAGCCGTTACTATATAATCTACTACAATATTTTGTAATAAATTCTTATTAGCATTTGGCAGCTGAATCGTTATATCATCCACACTAATCTTATTATTTTCAATTGTTTTATTAAATTCCTGAATACTTCTTGCAACTTCTGCTAATTTTTCCATATGTGCAGGATTGTTGACATCTAAAAAGATATTACTTCTAAAAACTGCCGTAACATAATGCTTCGAATGTTTCTTTGCTATTTCTTTCTCAGCCTTCTTATCGAAAACAGTATCCCCCGTCTGCATTTGATCGAACGTAAATATAGTATTATTCCCTTTTTTTTCATAATATGTATTAAATTTTTCTTGTAAATCATACGCTTCTTTTTTAATTTTATAGTTATCATTATTTACTTTTGGAGAGATTTGTCCATCGAAAGATAGTTGAAATTGCAAATATGGTTCATCTACTTGCTGCACATAAGCTGTTCGCATTTCTGGACCAAGTAAAATCTCTCCGTTCCCATGTGTTTCAACTTGATTTAGTTTCACAGAAATACCATACTCTGATTTTGTATAATTTTGTGCTTTTTGTTCAATTTCTTTATTCGATATATCACATGATGTTAATAGTAATAAACTAAACATTATGCTATATGTCATTTTTGTTCTTTTCATAATTTACCTCCTTTCATTTTAATTTCATTATATACGAATTTCTTTATGGATTTAAAATAAAGTCACGATGCTTTATCTTTTCAATTAAAGAATTTTAAATGTGTCGTGCTAGAACCGTGTATATTGCTTACTTAACTATCAAACGCTTGCCGACAGCCCTTCCCCGTCTCTCCTGCTTCTTGTACCTTATGTATACTCAAAACAAATTACTGTTTTTCTTAATTCTTTACTGAAAAATAGGTATATACGATCCGCACCATAAGCTTGAAAATAATAGCCTGTAGTAAATCCAACATATGTAAATGGATGGCCATCTTCATCTTTTGGTACATACAGTAGATTGGTATAGTCAAAAATTTCATCTTCGCTAACACAATCTTCCAATAATTCTTGCCCTTCTTCTGTCATAAAACGTATATCATCCAGAATTCCACCTACCTCGGGATAATCTAATCCCCAGCCACTTGTTTGCTTTTCGACAAACTCTTGCTCTAATGATTCTACGGATGTAAATTCTTTTCCAAAGCTAGAATAAGGATAAATTTTCTGATTACGTTGGAAAAATTTTTTACGGATTTGATAGTCTTTTTCATTACGCACATAGGCTTTCTCTACAATATCGGAAGGGCTCTGTTCAATTTCAAAGTAATTCCAATCTGCTTCAAATTTATACTTTCCGTCAACGACATCAAAGCCTAACGTATCTTCTTTCGTAAAATTCGTGTGAAATGGTTGGGTAAAATCACCAACACACCCCTCGTGAATTTCCTTTGCTGACACAATATGTAGCCATTCGTCCCATTCTGGTTCAACGAATTGTAAGTTTATGGAACAAATGGGTAAAAAGTGTTTTTTATGCTGCTCCAAATTATCATAAAACACTTCTTCATATGCAGGAAACGGTTTAATGAATTGTTTAGAAATGTGCATCTTTTTCCCCACCTTTATACGAGGTTTTTGTTTAATTTTATCATTTTATCTGAAACGTAAACAAAAAATAACTCCAAAATCAACTTATATTGTATATTTTGAAGTTACTTTACGTTTATTTATGAATAGTACTTAAGATGAGGTTATTTTGAGTCTATGTACAAGACTTTTTTGTATTGTTTATGATGTCCTTCTGAATTGAGGTAATCCATTCAAAATATTAGCTTCAGTAGTAGACGTGTCGATGAAGTAATGAGATTTTAGAATAGGAGTCAGTTAAGAAACAATTATATTTTCTATTCAGATGAAGATTTAACAGCCGAGCAAATTATAGAAAAAGCACTTGCAAGTGAATAGTTTAACAGTGAATTAAGAGTAATACTAGGATTCTGGGCATTGTGTAGATAATGGGCTCAGCAGATTAGTTTTGTAGAGAGGTAATTTCACAAGTTATAAATGGATATCTATATAAATCCAAATTTAAAAAACCGACATAAAACCATTCTTTTTCGGTGGTCGAGAGCATCTAGCCATGCATAGAAGCGGTCAGTGTCCTTTCCTGCCACATGCAAGGTTTAAAACAAAGGGAGAAAGCAAGTGCAGGCTCTTCTGCATAACTGCAATCTTATATGTCAAAAAATTAAAATGAATTCCTATAAATGTTAAAATTACTCTTGATTATGATGAATAATATCACAATTAGATCTGAAATGGAGGATGGAGAAGATGTTTACGGAATACCTTCTTTATTATGAGAGAAGTAATATCGAAGATGAAGTTTTAATTCAAATGGCTAAGGAAATAAATGTTGCAATTACAGAAGAGTTCATAGAAGATAAGCTTTTTTTTGGAGGAGAATTTTCTCCAAGTGATTATGGAACTGGTAAAGTATATATTTTGAAAAACGAAGAAACAGAAGAATTCATAGTAATTGATACATTTTTAGCCCCTGACGATCAATTTGAAATGATGTATATCGGAGTAAGATGTGAAACAAAGAAGCAAGAAACGATAAAAGATTTTCTACTAGGTTGTTTTGAAGAAGAGCCTACAATACCATTAAAGCGGTGTTTTAAGATAATAGACAATGATTTACTTTTACAAATATCTAAAATGGATAAGATAGACAGAAGTATTTATTATAGTGATAAGAAATTTGGGATATACGAAGTTGAAGTTGAGCTTATAATATATGATTATTCTAAATGAAGGTCTTCTAGTACGTTCGTGTGTAAACGCTAAATAAGATTGGATACTTTGCTGTTTGATAAGGATGAAGACTTTTTTGCAGTTCGAAGCACCCTCTTTACATGGAGAGGCGTGAATGATAGGTTAGATAGCCTTGCAAATTTCCTTATATGATGCGGCTTTTACAAGAACATCTTGTACGCAGAGGCTCCATGTCAAGCGATCTTAGTTGTGAACAAATTTCCAGAAATGTGTTCACATTTAATTGACGGTTACATGAATAACAAAATTTAATTAGGTAGGTGTAAATGGTGGTAGATAAAGTGGATGATTTTTGCTTTTCTAAAAAATATGACTGTTGGGATGGATCTATAAACGTAAATTGTTCAATTTCGTTTTTTGGACAAAACAAAATTGAGGTAGGGGGGTATTTAGAAAGTAATCAACCTTTAACAAAAGAAGCTTATAATACGATATGTTATTTAAAGGAAAACTTTGATATTGTTTATGAAAATATACTAAAGGGTCTATTTGAATTGCAAGTGAAAGGCTTCATGAGTTACGAGATATATAATGAAAATGATCATGATCATTCTCCCATTACTTTTAATAGTATGGAAGAAATTCATCCTTATTTAGGAACTCCTACATTTGAGATTTTACCTAACTATACGAAGGATAATTATGCTTACTTTGCAATTTCATTTCATGATGAAGGTTGCTTGCTATCTATTGAACATGGCCTTATAGCTTTATTTTTTAAAAATGACCTGATTCAAATTGAGCCTTCTGATTCATATTGTATGATTCAGAGGCTTATGGATTACGAGGAAGATTGTACAAAGTGGCAAAAAGATTTTTGGTTAGTGTGTTATGAACTAGCTAAGAACAACTTACTTGAAGATAAGAAATTGTTTAGAGATAAGTGGTTGAAGGGTGAATAACTCTTTCCTTTTTTTAATAAATTTTATAAGTTCGTTTCCCGTTTGATTACAAACTTTAAATTCCTCAGCAAATAAATTATTAAGTGTAACATTTTGTATTTCTAGGAATTTTTCCTGCTACGCTTAATGATTTGTACGGATGGCACGAGGAATAGTTTATCAGAAGAGCTGGTACTAGATGTTTTCCATTTTTAAGGAGGGTTTTAAAGTGGATTATATGTCCTTAATAGTTAGACCAGATAAGAATATTGTTAAGTATATTACTTCTTTAAGAAAATTTAGTCATAAATCAATTCGTGAGCTAAAAAGAAATATAGAAGATGAAACTCCAGTTTTACAGTTTAGTTATTATGATACAGAAGAATTGATTAAACTTAAAAATGTTGTTGTTAAATTGAACGCATTGGGTGCAGAAGTAAGAATTCTTGAGGAAGATAGACAGATCTCCCTTGAAATGTTGAGCAATTTAATTGAAACGTGTAGAGAAATAGAGAGAGCGAGAGAAGAACTAGATGATAGAATATTAGAAGACACTGAATAGAAAATCTTTGATAACTACTCAGTCACTCTATGAAAAAACGATAGAAAAGCATGTTTTAAGTGGTCGAGGGGGACTGGCTATGTATAGTAGCGGTCAGGGCCTTTTTCCTGCCACATGCAAAGTTTAAAACAAAAGGATAAAGCGAGTACGGGTCATGTTGTATTCTGCATAGCAGTGACTGATATGTCGAAAAATTAAAAAAGAGGCGAATAGAAATTAATTCATGAGGAATAAGGGTTGCATGGAAGGCTCAAAAATAATTCTATGTATGCTAGGTTTATGGAGGGACATATATGGAATTGTTAAGGGATGTGTGTAAATGAAAGAGTTTTATCACTCTGAAAAGAAGAAAATTCGAGGTTGGAAACGACATAAGAGAAAGATAGAAAGATGGAAGCAAAATGTAATCGACATAGATATGAATTACATTCGTGAGCATCAAAGAGATTATGCAAAGTTGTGGATTCATCCCTTTTATTCTTTAGTCCGTAGAAATCCTCCTAATTGGTATAATCGTTTACTATTAAATGAAATGATAGATGTATATCTAAACTGGTATGAAAAAATGACAATGGAAAATGAAAACTTTTACCTGAAAATTTGATTATATGAACCAGACTTTATAAGTTCTCAAATTGTCGTTTCTTACAAAGATTGTATAAATACTTACAATGATACCTTTGACAAAAACTTTACCACAAAGAAATTTCCGTTTCATAAATATGAATCATTAAAGGATAAATTAGCTTTGTTTGGTTGGGAAGCTCACATTGATACCGAAATGTATTGGGATAAGGAACTAAAAGAAGATATAGTAACAGGGTTTAGAACAAAAGATGAAGTAAATGAAATAATAAATAAGGCTTATAAAATCCAGAAGATTAAGCTCAGTGATGGAGATGACGTTCTTTATAAGGTTAATGTTGGGGAAGTTTGGTTGGGAACACTAAAAAAATGATTTTGTGAATCGTTGGAAAACCAAAGGAGAGGAAGCTTTAGGAGGGAATGAAAGTGAATGTGTTGCCTGATAAATTAGACCAATTTCTTGGAGAAGACATTTATAAACGTGAAGATAAGAAAAAAGTGAAAGAGGCCTTAATTAGCTTGGGTGTAGAAGTATCTGATACATTTAGTGAATTTTATTATCGGTATGCTGGACCTTTTTGGGAAGAGCACGTTCCTTACGAGTTGTTAGATATTGTAGATGAGGAGAACAATATTCAATCAAATACAATGATTGCTCGAAATGAGCATGGATTTCCTAAAAAGTATCTGGTTTTAAGTGAAATGTCAGCAAATGCCGTACTAGTGCTTGATAGTGTAACTGATCGAGTTTATTCGGTTCATTTTGAAGGTGGAGATGAACTGCTTTTAAGTGGGGAGTTAAAGGAAACTTGGTTAACATTTTATGTGTTTTTAAAGGAATATTTTAACTGTTAGCTAGAGAATAAGTTAATGTCAAATAGAAGAATTGTAACTACTTAGTCACTCTATGAAAAACTGACAGAAAAGCATTTTTTTAAATGGTCGAGAGAGACTGGCTATGTATGGTAGCGGTCAGGGCCTTTTCCTGCCACGCGCAAAATTTTAAAATAAAGAAAGGCAGCAAGGTGTAGGTCCATTTTTATCTTCGTGGCAGCAATCTATATGCTGAAAAATGAAAATAACTTTCTATAGGTAATAAGAAGCATATTTTTAATGGAATCATACCCCTTGCCAAACTTCTAAATGAAATGGATATATAGTTGTAAATTGCAAGTATAAAAATCTGATGATGTGATATATAAGTCCAAATTAAAAACCTGACATAAACCCCTTTTCTTTTTAGATAATCGAGAGCGTCTGGCCATGCGTAGAAGAGGATGGTTCCTTTTTCTGCCACGTGCGAAGTTCAAACAAAGAGAGAAAGAAAGTAATAGGTTATTTTTTATTCAGCATGGCGGCGACTTGTGTGTTGGAAAGTCAAGTTGGATTTATATATATCATATATTCCGTAGAAACATATGTTCGTATTGAGGTTAATATGCTATACTAGTAATGTAAATATATTCCGTATATTATGCAAAACAGTTTATTGCAATTAAGTGTTTTAGAATTAGAGATTTCAGATATATGAAAAAATAAGCGTTATCATTTTTATATGATGTAACTAACTACAAGTTACAGTGATGAACTTATAAAAGAACTAGGGAGGCAGAGAAGATGGCAGTCAGTACATATCAGTTGTTTCAGCACCTTAATATGACAGGAGAACAAGAGGATTTAGCAATACGTTACTTGCAGACGAGAGATGAGGAAGTTTTAAAAGATATAGAACGAACGACCATTCGCGAAAATAAACGAGATAGTTTTTCTTGGCAGTTTATGAACGATTTTGAGAAAACGTATAAGAAAGATCCAGTGTTTTTTCGGTTATTTTATCATTTGCTTGAGGAGCAATTGTTGAATGTTCTTCTAGTACGTTTTACACGTGTAAGTTTTCCGGAGATGAAGGTTTATTTTGAAAAAAGTGGCCTTTCGCTTGATCTGCTTGTAGCATCTGCTTGTAAGTACTTAACTAATCTTTCGCGTTATGTAAATGAAGCAGATGTTTTTATTAGACAGTTAATACGGGAGAATCCAGAGTACATAGAAGGACAGCTGCAAGTACTGACAGGTCGGCCAAAGCTAGTTTTGCTTCTGCTTCTGCTAGATGCAGATTATGAGAGATTTCTTACTTACAGTTCTTTATTGGAGAAAGAACTGCAAGAGCATGCTGAGTATATACTGAGGCTGAACGGGGCACAAGAGAAGATAGAATTGGCGAAAAGATACGTTCAAGGTGAATCTGTCAGCGAAGTTTCTATTGGTTCATCTTTACCTGATGTGACTTGGCAGCTATTATTTCGTGTTTATCAGCATTCGAATGTGGCAAGACGATATATGGACTTGTTAGCGAAATGTTCTGTTGAAAATTTTATGAATTATGCAAAGGGTCATGTGTGTCGTATTCTTGATCAGTTTGGAAATCATATAAGAACAAAACGTTTGGATAAACAAGCGTATGAAACAATTCGAAATTTGTGCGAACAATTCGGTATTTCAGAGGAAAGATTTTTCGCATATCGTCTTACACATCATCATTTAGGTGGTACTAACTTCGATCAGGTATATGAATATCAATTGTTGTTTCGTATGGTGGAAGAGCAGCCGGAATTTGTTCAGCGTACGCTGCAATATGTAAGTCAAAGTCATTATCTTTTCGTGGCGATGCTTTTGGCGGAAAATGGATGCGAATTAAATCGAAACAGAGTACGTGAAGAATTTTTAACGATTGTCCTTCAGTCGATATCATCTGACATACGTGATACATATCGTGACTATTTAGTTGGAAAATTGTCATTTGAAGATATGAAGCAAGTATTCGAAAGTTCGAAACATCAAAATAATTACTGGAGAATGCCTGTCTTAGAAATTGCACTCCTTTGGGATATAGAGGAAGCGGCAAAGAGAGAAGCAGCGCTCGAACTTCAATTCGTGAATGATTATAATTGTAGTTTATATGAACTTCTGCACCGGTGTTCTCATATGGAAAGTTCGCTGGAACAAATGTTAGAAGATCTTCTTTCCTATGGTTTATCAAGGGAGACGCTCGTTTCTCATTCAGTTAAACAAGCTGCCTGGCACAGTGGGAAGGAAAATAGGGCAAAAGAGGCGCTCGTTAATTTGTTTATAAAAGAACGGGCATATGTGACAGAAACATTTGCTGCGTATTCTGTGGATGAACGAGTTTTCATTTTGGATGAGTTAGCAAAGAATGATGCGGCTAAAACGCGCGCGCTTCTCACTCAAAGTCTCGGAGATTCCTCTAAAAAAGTACGTACCGCTGCAGTCGAGCTTCTTACGAAAGATGAAGCAGCAGCAGAGGATGTAGCGAAGGAATTGAATAGTAGAAAGAAAGTCGTGCGCGAAAATGCAATGCAGACACTTTTATACTATAAATCTGAAAAATATACACAGCTTGTGCAGGAAGCTTTGCAAGAAAAGAAAAATGCTTCTTTGATGGAGAAGTTTGCTCCGCTGCTTGGTGATGAAGTCCTAGAAGGGGCATCAGGAAGTATTGAAGCTCTTTGTACACGTATTTTAACGCCGCAAAAAAGAAACGCACTCGTGCAGTGGCTCGGATTTGAACCGCAAATTCGTCTTCGTGATTCCGATGCAATTGCAGATGCAACGCTTCCTCTTGCTTATTTTCAGCAGTATGTATCGGAGTCTGTAATTGAGAAAAAGGAAGCAGCGGAAGCAATAGGTGCTGCTCTGAATGAACAAGATTTGAAAGAACATATACAAGCGATTTATCAGCTATGGATTTCTCAAGGCGCGGAAGCGAAGAAGCGCGGTATTCTTTCGATGTATGGCATTCATAGTGATGATGAAATGGTGCTGCTTCTCAAAAAGCAGATTGATGAGTGGGCACTTGGCATGCGCGGAGCTATCGCTGCTGCAGCTGTTCAGGCGTTGGCGTTGTCTTCATCACATCTTGCACTTATGACAATTAATACTATGGCATTCAAATATAAACATAAGCAGGTGCGTAATGCTGCGAAAGAAGCGTTGAGTCTCGCTGCTAAAACGCGTGGTATAACAGAAGAAGAACTAGAAGATCAGCTTGTTCCGGACCTTGGCTTTAATAAACGCGGTGAAAAGATAATTGATTACGGAAGCAGGACGTTTACTGCCTATTTAACGCCAAACTTGAAAATCGATTTAAAAACAGAAGAAGGAAAACGGATTAAGTCGCTTCCGAAACCAAATGCAAAAGATCATGCGGAAAAAGCGGAAGAGGCTAAGGCGGAGTTATCGTCTATAAAAAAACAGCTGCGAAGCATCATTACGATGCAAACGCAGCGTCTGGAAATGGCGCTTTCTCTCAATCGCTATTGGTCACAAGATACATGGAAGTCTCTGTTTGTGGAGAACCCAATTATGCAGCAATTTGCCATCTCGCTTATTTGGGGCGAGTATAAGGAAGGAAAAGTGCTTGCGATGTTCCGTTATATGGAGGACGGTACGTTTAATACGATTGAAGAAGATGAGCATGAATTTACGCCAGACACCGTTATCGGCTTAATCCATCCGCTAGAATTGTCTGAAGAGGAACGGGAATTATGGAAGGAACAATTAGAAGATTATGAGGTTGTCCAGCCATTCCCGCAAATTGCCCGCGAAGTATTTCGGGCGAAGGAAGATGAGGAAGTAACTGTGGAAAGGTTTGCTGGCATTCAAATGAATGGTCGTTCGCTGTTTGGTAAGTTGACGAAGTACGGCTGGAATCGCGGACCGGTTGAAGATGCTGGTGTGTACCATACTTTCTATAAGGAAGATACTCGCACAGGATTAGGAGCGGAGCTTGCATTTGAAGGTGCACCGGTTGGATATGAAGAAGAGGACGATGTCTGTTTATTTGAAATCCAATTTTATAAAGCAGGGACAGTGGACCGCGGTTCATACTCTTATGACGAAGTTGATGATGCGAGACGCATCGTGCCAAAACAAGTACCGGAACGTTTTTTCAGCGAAATTTTATATGATATAAAACGGACGACAGAATCGAATCTCGGCCGTGATGAAAACTGGCGCAGTAAGCGATAAGAAAGGAAATGACATATGCAGTCTATTAAACCGTTAATGGAAGAATTATATGAAGTAGAATTGAATGCTTTAGAAGCGAATGATTCGTTTCCAAAACCAGCTAACTGGCGGTTGTCACCACGCGCGGTTCGTACGTTTATTATCGGACAAGAAGAACCGCTTCTTTGGCAGGGGCAGGAAGTAGAAATTAGTCGTAAGTTTTACGGTAATGATGCGCTTGTGGAACGAGCTATTGTCACATTAGCAGGGAATCGCGGACTTATGCTAATCGGAGAGCCGGGAACAGCAAAGACGATGTTAAGTGAGCTGCTTTCTGCTGCGATATGCAGAAATAGTCGTAACACTGTGCAAGGAACAGCTGCTACGATGGAAGATACGATTAAGTACTCATGGAACTATGCACTTCTTCTTGCGAAAGGGCCTGTAAGAGAGGCCCTTGTGCCAGGTCCCCTTTTCGTTGGTATGGAACAAGGGATATTAACTAGATTTGAAGAGTTGACGCGCTGCCCCCAGGAAGTGCAGGATTCGTTGATCAGCGTTTTGAGCGATAAGGTGCTGAACATTCCGGAGTTTGGAGAGCAAGGAATTCTTGCGGCAAAGCCTGGATTCAATATTATTGCGACTGCGAATACGCGCGATCGCGGCGTGAATGAAATGAGTAGTGCATTGAAGCGTCGTTTTAATTTTGAAACAGTGCATCCAATTAAAGATGTAAAGCTTGAAGCAAAAATTATAGAGTCGCAAGTAACGCGCTTGTTAGGGGCTTCTGGCATCATACCAGAAGTGGACCGGACGGTTGTTCAGCTATTGGCGACTGTTTTTCATGAGCTGCGGGAAGGCGTGACTGCTGAAGGAAAACGAATTGATCAGCCTTCTTCTGTTATGAGTACTGCAGAAGCAGTATCGGTATATTATCAAAGTGCAATGGATGCGTATTATTATGGAAGCGGACAAGTGAAGATGGATGCACTTGTTCGATACTTATCCGGAACGATTGCAAAAGAAAACAAGGAAGATTTAGAAAAGCTGCGCAGTTACTTTACAAGCATCGTCAGAGCACGAAGTCAAGTAGGAGGAGAGGCATGGAAGTCGTTTTTCGAAGCTCGCAATCAGCTGAAGTAAACACATTGTTTCAAAGAGCTTACAATGTAAACAACAACGTCGTATACGTGCCGATTCGCCATCATAGTCCTGCATGCTCTTTTCACGTACAAAAAATAGTTGAATTATATAAACCGGATGCAATTCTTATAGAGGGGCCGATTGATTGTAATCCGCTTATTCCGCATATCGTGAGCGCCGAGAGTGAGGCTCCGATTTGTATATATTGCAGTTATGATGATAAAGCGGATGTGCTTGAAAAAGGAGAGAGTGGAAAGTACCGTGCGTACTATCCCTTTCTCGACTATTCACCGGAACTTGTCGCACTTCGGGAAGGATCTGCACGCAACATTCCCGTTTCATTTATTGATCTTCCCTATAAGGAATATTTGTATGTAACGAAAAATGAGGAAGAGCGCGGAAAGTATGATGAACAATACTTCCGGCACAGTCAATATGTCCGTATGCTCTCAGAAAGAACGGGTTGCCGAAGCTTTCATGAATTTTGGGAGAAATACTTTGAATTGCAAGGTTTTCATATGACAAGCGAGGAGTTTATCCAGCAGCTCTTCGATTATTGTTATTACACGCGCGCAGACTATACGCAAGAGATGTTGATAGAAGACGGCTGCATGGCGAGAGAAATACATATGGCAAAGGAAATTGAAAAAGCGCGTAAAGCATATGATAAGGTGCTCGTAATTACCGGAGGTTTTCATGTGAAGGGACTTCTTGAATTGGAAGGCGAAAAGAAAAAACTGTCTAAAAGTCCGTTGTCTGCTACATATGCAAAAACGTATCTTATGCCGTACTCCTTTTTGGAAAGCGATCAGACGCGCGGGTATGAGAGCGGTATGCCTGCACCTGCTTTTTACCAACACATATGGGAGAACAGGGATAAAGCGGCAGCCGAGCAATTTATGATACGGGTTGCTAGGCAGTTAAAAACAGAAGGGATATCAATAGCAGATGAGATTGAGGCTGCGCGAATGATCCGTGAACTTGCGCTGCTTCGAGGCAAGATGCAGCCTGGATTGTATGAGCTGATGGACGCGGTGCATAGCGCATTTGTTAAGGGAGAGATATCCTCGGCAGATAAACCTTTGATGCTGCTTCAGAAGAGTCTGCAAGGGACGAAGCGAGGGAAATTGTCAAAAGAAGCGGATGTGCCGCCGCTCGTGCATGATTTTCGTGCCTCTGTTCGTTCGTTTCGTCTTCCAGCCCGCTCCACTGTACCGCATGAAACGATTCTTGACATATATAAAAAAGAACGGCACCAGCGTTTAAGTCAATTCTTTCATTGCCTCGCTTTTTTAGAGGTTCCGTTTTGCGAGAAGCTGCGAGGTCCAAACCTTGCCAGAAAGCAGAACATCAATCTTATGCGAGAAACTTGGAAATATCGTTTTTCAGCGCAGGTGGAAAGTGCTCTCATTGACTTATCTGTGTATGGTGGAACGGTGATGGAAGCCGCTCAGGAAGTACTGCGAGCAAAGCTGTATAAGGCAAAAGGGCGTGTGGGAGAAGTGGCTCTTTTATTGATGGAAGCCTACTTAAGCGGGTTATTTTCTGATTTTGCCATGTACATTCCGTTAATGGATGAGGCGATACAAGAGGATGGAGACTTCGTGTCTATGGCAGATTGCGCTTACTATTTATCGCAAATAGAGAAAACGAATCAACAGGCAGAAAGCGCCCGAAGCAAAGCGCTTTCGTTATTTTCTGTTTTAGATAGCGGCGAGCCAGGAATCATTGCGGAAAAGCTTATCGATTTGTATACATTGCAGCCTGCAGATCAGCAGTTTATTGAAGCGTTAGAGCTTTATTTGCAAAAAGAAAAACGGGAAAGTCAGGTCGAAGGAGCAGTATTTGGGCTGTTAACTTCCTTAGCGAAGAGGACGGTTGATGATGTCATTCAAGTGGCAGAAGGATACTTTTATGGGAGCGGCGATATGCAAAAGCAAGCCCCTCTATTTTTGAATGGTTTGTTTGCTGGTGCAAAAGATATTTTCTTATATAACGAGTCGCTGCTTGGCGGGATGTCTCATGTTCTGCAAGAACTTGATGAGGAGACATTTTTGCAAGTACTGCCGCATTTGCGCCTCTTGTTCAGTCAATTCACTCCGCTTGAAGTCGATACGATCGCCAGACAGATTGCTCGGTTATATGACACAACGGAAGAAGCGGTGAAAGAAGAAGTGATTTCGGAAGCTGTGCTGACGTATGCAATGCAGTTAGACCAGAAGGCACGGGAGATTTTGATGAGACGGGGGCTAGAAGATGGAGAATAAGATCTCTTTGAATCGATGGCGTCTTGTTCTTGGGAAATATGCGGATGATCAAATAACATTTCAGGAAGAAAGCCCTGTATACAGGGAAATGGACGAGGCGCTGGAGTTTTTGTATGAACGGGAGCGCGGGGAAGATCGCGGCGGGTCGCTGGATCCTTCGCAGCTAACAGTACCCACTTGGGTTTCGAAAGTACGCGAGTTGTTTCCGAAAGAAACCATTGAAATTATGGAAAAGCATGCGCTCGAAAAGTATGAATTAACGGCTTTGCTGCAGGATAAGCAAACGCTTGAAAAAATGGAACCGAATATGAATCTGTTAAAATGCATCTTACAATTTAAGGATCATGTAAATCCGGATGTATTGGACACCGCAAAGCGTATTGTGGCCAAAGTAGCTGAGGAGTTGCGCCTTAATTTAGAGCAGGAAGTGAAGCTCGCTTTAAGCGGTAGACCGGATCGAAACCGTGCTAGCCGTGTACGCACGATGCGCAACTTTGATTTTAAGAAAACGATTCGAAAGAACATGAAGCATTTTGACAAGGAAACGAACACCATCCATATTGAAAAACCATATTTCTATGCGGCAACGAAGCACGTTAACCCATGGCGTGTGATTCTTGCAGTAGACGAGAGCGGAAGCATGATTGATTCTGTTATTCATAGTGCAGTTATGGCTGGCATTTTTGCAAGTTTACCGACGATTAAGACAGATTTGTTCATCTTTGATACATCCGTTGTTGATTTAACAGATCGGATTGATGATCCAGTCGAAACGCTTATGAATGTACAGCTTGGGGGCGGAACATATATTGCCCAGGCACTGCGCTATGCAATGAATAAAATAGAGATGCCGCACAAAACAATTGTTGTGCTTGTAACGGATTTATATGAAGGCGGCAGTTACGCTGAAATGTACCGAGAAGCGGTAAAGATTGTGGAATCAGGAGCAAAGCTTATTGTACTTACTTCTCTTGATCCGACTGCACAGCCTTTTTATGATAAACAGGCAGCGAAAAAAATGGCAGCGCTTGGTGCTCATGTAGCGGCGCTAACACCAGGGAGGTTGGCACAGTGGATCGCAGCAATCATTTCTTAAATGTTCTTTCCTCTATTGATGAAACATACTTGATCGCAATGTCCAACAAAGGAACATATAAGAGGGCGATCAAAGATTTGGCTGCTGTAGCAAATGTCAAAATGGACGTAGAAGAGAATGCAGCGCAAATACAGTTTGATGACGAAATTACTGTAACGTTTACAGGTGATATCCGTAGTTACTCATGTACTTGTGACGCCCGCTCCATTTGCAAGCATGTAATTATGGCGCTGCTCGAAGCTAAGAAGATGTATGAAGGAGAAGAGGAAACGAAGGTTGATTTTTCCACTCTTTTGAATATGGACGTACGCAGCATTGTTTCTGAAAAGGTATGGGCTGAGATGATGTTTCGCGAAACATTTCAGCCGAAGTTCAGTTTGGAAGAAGAGGCAGCTTTAATTGCGTCCTTTCCAGAAGAGAATATAACTGTTCGCTTTCTAACAGCTGAATCGGTAAATGATGCAATTTGTACGTGTAAAGCAGATGGGATATGCCGTCATAAGGCGGAAGCCGTATATTGGTATCAAAAGGAGAAAGGGATCTTACATGAAACGAAACAGATGAATCCCCTTATTATTGCTCCGGAAAAGTTATCCCCTTTTAAAGAAATGATCGAGCAAGTTGTTCATTTTGGATTAACGCGGCTTACTGAAAACACAATCAATGAAATAGAACAACTTTCTGTAAAAGCTCGTTCTTTGAAACTAGTAAAGTTAGAGAACTTATTTCGTAAGCTCGCGACAGATATCGGGCTATATCGGATGAAACATGCGTCTTTTCAAATGGCATCTTATCGGCAAACGCTATCCGCGATTTATGAACACATTATGTTGTTAGAGAGGCACCGCTTGCAAGAGAGTCCGTATCGCTCGGAATATTATGAAGTACCACCGCTTACTTTGTACGCCTTCGGTGCATCCGGCTGGCAAACGAAGTCCGGTTATGTTGGTGTAACGTATTATTTCTATAATCAAGAGCAGGAAAAGTGGATGACATACACGCAGTCGCGTCCGATGTTTTATGAAGGAATGAGTACAACTCCTGAAATACTTCATGAAAAGCAAGCACCATGGGGAATTACAGGGAAAGGATATGAACTGTCTCGTTCATTTTTTCGACTGAAGCAGGCAAAACTTAACGCCGATTTTCAATTGTCATCTAGCTCACAAACAGCAGGAGAAACAGATGGAAAAACAAATGTAGCAGAGTGGCAATCTCTTTTTCTGACCTCATGGGAGGAATTGCTAGAAAAAGTAAAGCAGATAGAGACAAATAAGCAAGGAATATTTTGTATAGAAGCTGCGGAAATAGGAGAATGGCTGCTTCAGGAAAAGGAACAAAAATGGATCATTCCTCTTATCGATAAGACCGGTAAAATATTGCAAATGCAAATGCTGAAACGACCAGAAAACGAACGAATGATTAGACTGGTAAAAATGTATATGGGCTCGTTGAACGTAAAGCGAATGCTTGTCCATTCCTATCAGGAGAGTACAAAGCTCGTTGTCACACCTGTCATCTTATATACAGAAGCAGGAGAGATTGTAAATATTACACTCAATGAAGGAGAAACGTTCTATGATAGAGTTAGTGCGTATAATCGATGAAGTGGAACAATTTCTAGATGAGATGCTCATCTCGGGAGCAGGTACTGTACCTCTTTCTTTTTTTCATGATATGAAACGAGAATGCGAACGGTATGGTCTCTCTTATGCTGCCGCGCAGCTGCTTATCATAGAGGAAGAGCGAAACAAAGCACGCTTCCTTCATACAGAAGAAACAAGCAAGCTCACAGAAGCGTTTTGTAAGTTGCAGGAGTATATTCAAGTTATAAAGGCTGAAATGTTACATTTATAGATAAGGTAGAAGACGTTGCGGCAGATACTGCTATTGGCTAGCTACTAATATCATAAAGATGGAACTAAAAAAGAAGCAGGAGAATATTTTGGGGAAATCTTTACTTGATTTCTAGTTTTTAAAAGCTTTTTGATACTTGGATCATATAGCTGTTTCATTAAAAACCTATTATTATCATGATAAATCATCAGTAGTATGAATAAGAAAAGCGAAAATTTTCCCTAGTTATTGTGTTGGCAATTCGTACAATACAGGAATTTTCGCTTTTTGTATGTTTTTTCTTTCTTTCTGCCACCCTCGTGATTTGGTTCTGAACTTAATTTTCATTAATTGGTCTCATTTTTTCCATCCAGTTAGCTACTTCTATTGCAGAGACATCGTTTTCATTCTTAAGATTATTAGTAATTGATTTGTAGTCATCATTATTTCGGTTTTGACTTAACTTAAAGGAAGCTTCAACTTTCTCAACTTTTATTTTGAAGCCTACAATCCCTTTCATCTCTTGTTTTAAAAATGTTGGATCTAAAGTATCCCATAATACTCCATTATCTCTACCTTGCTCATATTTCTTTAGCACTTTTGCTAACATAAGCTCTAACTCTTCGCCTTCTACAAGCTGAGCTGTACCATATACATGGACTGATACATAATTCCATGTGGGTACATTTTCTTGCGCATACCAGGAAGAAGATACATAAGCATGCGGCCCTAGAAATGTAACTAATACTTGAGGATTTTCTTTTAACAATTTCCAGTGAGGATTGGCATAAGCGAAATGTCCTGATAAATAAGTATGTCCCTGTTCATTATATACATCCAGTGGAAGGTGTGTTGCAATTGGGAAATCTTTCGTACTAGATAGTAAGGTTCCAAATGAATAGTTTTTGATAAATTCTAAAATAAGTTCTGAATCTTGCACTTCAAAATATTTAGGTGTATACATAAAAACCCTCCTTAAAGTGTGAAAATCTATAATGATGAATAAAATATAACACGTTTTATTTGGAATAAAATGATTTTTGGAAAATATTGTACATTGTTTGCTGGTATTCTTTTTTGCAATGGAATCAGTGATGTGTTAAAACGATGAGAATAAGAATTTTAGCAGAAAGGAGAATAATAGATGAGTAAAATCGCAATTAAAATAAGCCCTAATGATGCGCTTCATACATATATAGTTTCTTTGAGAAAGTATACTGGTTTAGGAATTACAGACATAAAAAATAAAATTGAAAACGAAGATTGTTTTGCCGAAGTGGATGCGAACGATATTGACGATATGCAGAACTTAAAAGGGTTAGTTGATAATTTGTTGAAGTTAGGCGTAAAAGTAAAACTATTTGAACGTGATGAATATGGAGATGGAATTTTTGATTATCAAGAAATTTCTCACCAAGAGTTTATGAATCATATGAACCGATTAGAAGAAATTATGGAAGAACTACAGGATTACGATGATGCGTTAGTTGATACTAGTACGTAATGAGATAAAAGGTCAAAAAATTGATAAATTAGAGAGGGAATATAATTAGAAGTCACGTCTACATTTTAATGAAAATACACGCTAAACATGAAAAAACGCTAACTTTATCCCGCTACTTTAGGGTAGTAGGACCCCGCCTTAAGATTCAGAGAAAGCGAAGAAGATAGGTGGGGGATGAAGAAAACTCTCACTGATGGAAGTTTCACTTTATTATTCTAAGGGGTTCATCAATCCTGAGCAACGATCATTTTTGAGTTTCATTGCAAAAGAAAAAGCATGTTTTAGAAAACATGCTTTAGCCATAAAATATTTTATATGTTTAATCATGTACTTGCATAGAAAGATAATAAATCCCCCTCAACTATAACTAAGATATGGATATCTCTTCATTATAACAAGGTTCTAAACACTTCCTTATGGATATGTTTTATAGACATTTGTAAGAAAAAAACGACATAAAGTATAATTTTTTATACTTTATGTCAAAAATACTTTACTTTTAGTAAGAAATACATTACTATAAAGATAGATCAAAAAGAGGTGGTGATTTGTTTGAAAAACAAATTAAACGATACAACCGAAAATAAAGTGTATGAACTAAGAGTACTTAGAAAAATGACACAAAAAGATCTAGCTGAACTTGTGGATGTATCAAGGCAAACGATTAATGCATTAGAACAAAATAAATATACACCATCCTTACTGTTAGCTTTCAGAATTGCCAACCAGTTTGGGGTATCTATTAATGAAGTATTTACATATAAAAGAGAGGACTGATTCATTTGTTTAATTATTTCGCCGTAGGTATTATGGTAGTTGGATTTATCGCTGTAGGTATTATGACGTACTCAAATTCTAAAATAGGAAAATCTGATGAAAGAAGTTTATTACTTCGATTAAAAATTAATAACGCTCAATATTACACACTGCTTTTTTCGCTCACTGCAATAATCTCTTGGGACCCTGCGCCTGACATGAATCGTAAATTAATTTTTTGTGCGCTAGTTTTAAGTTTTATTGTTGGAGCAATCAGCTCAACATATCATCAAGCAAAAAGCTAAACATCTTCTTACATACAATAAAAAAGGCGTATCCTGCTTATGGAATACGCCTTTTAACTATTCTTTTTCCTAATTTTTATTACCATCCAAGCCAAACGTTTCCTTCGTGCCATGATTTATCTGTATTTACTAAAGTTACAACATAATTCCCTGCTTTCATAGGGCCAAAAAAGTTTGTAACATGCTGGTTACCACTGGTTGGCTGTCCCTGTACAGTATGAGTTATTGTTTTTCCAGATGATAGACTTTTTACTACAACATTAAATTTAAAAGGTTTATTGTTTTGAAAAGCTACTCCAATATATCCGTTATCTGATGCAGGTACAGTTTTTTTCACTTGAATTGATGTAGAGAATTTGTAATTAGCATTATATTGCCATTTAAATGCTGCAGCTAGGTTTTCTTGCATAAGGTTGTTTTGCTCAAAAGAATTTGGGGCAAAGGGGCTGTTAATTCCATTTGGGAATTCAGTCCCTTCTGAAATGTATTGTTGATTTACTGAAGAATTTGTTTCAGCCTTAGATTCTGATGGAGCTATTGTTGATACTCCTAAAACTCCAGATAATAGCGCACTTGTTACCATAATTTTTTTAAACATACACTCATCACCTTTCTTGGAATCAGAATTATCTAACAGTTGCTATTATAGAATGAATTTACTTTTTTTTACATATCAAAAACTTGAGAAATATTTATAGAAGAAACTTATCCGAATAAGAAGTAATTTGTTTAACTCCTCCTCCAAAATAAAAAAGCACCCAAATGGATGCTTTATGTCTTACACTAAAAATATTTTCACTGCTGTCATTAGCAATGCTGCAATTGGCCACGAATTTCGCCATTAGGATGTTGTACGGTATGAACATTAATATAAATATTTCCAGAATTAATTTCTCTTACAAGATCGTCTAATGTTTGACCAGCCAATGGACCAATCAATTCTTCTTGAGTAATTGTTCCTGTAAAAGTTGCACACTCTATCGAAACTGGATTTGTTATAGGACCAAATAAAAATACTACAACAGGACCATTTGTTCCTTTCGCCCCTAGATGCAGATGAGCAACTACTACATTCTCTATATCAAATAAATCTAATTTAAACTTTAAGCTTAGTTTATCTTGGCTTAATTTAAAGAAAGCTTTTCCTCGAGCATCTGTTTCTACTGGTGGAACTTCATTTTTACCACGTAACTTTGAGAAGAACATGTTTATCCCCCCTATGCTTTTTCTTCACTCCTAATATATGCTTGTCCTTCTTAAATGGTGAAAAGTTAAAAAAGCAACCTTTCTTAAAAGGAATGGTTGCTTTTTTCTTATTCTCTCTTTCTCTTGTCTTAGTCTTTCTCTTCTTCTTTCAGGTGTTTCTTTGTCTTCACTCATTATCTCACTCCAATTTTCTATAATTTAGATGATCAATAATAGGGGGGATAAATATTTAAAATTATCTTTTGTAGTTGAAGTTTTCCAAATAATAAGTTACATTTTTAAAGTTCAAAAAACTATATGACAGTACAAAAAGGGGAGAAACATTGTTATTATGCCAAAAATGAGATGGAAGAGCCTTGTATGTTATTTTGTTATTTTTATACTGCTTGGAGCAGCAATAACAATCAAACCAGGTATCTCTAAAGCAGAGGAATCTGATGTTAATATTACATTATTGGGTACTGCAGATATTCATGGTAGGTTTATGCCTTGGGATTATGCACTTGATGGTGCTAATATGAGTGGAAGTTTAACGCAGCTTTATACAGTTATAAAGAAGGTACGTCAAGAAAATCCAAATACCATATTATTAGATGCTGGAGATACAATTCAAGGGAACTCAGTAGAATTATTCAATGATAAGCCACAGTCTCCGATGATGGTAGCAATGAACGAAATGGGATATGATGCTTGGGCATTTGGAAATCATGAATTTAATTTTGGATTAGATACATTGAAAAAAGTTAGTGAGCAATATAAAGGAAAGACTTTAGCAGGAAATATTTACAAGGAGAATGGAGAGCGTTTTCTTCCTGCATATACGATAGTTGAAAAAGGTGGCATCAAAGTTGGAGTTATTGGCATGGATACACCAATGATTAGTGATTTTGAAAAAGGGACAGATCATTTGGCTGGTTTAGTGGTGAAAAATCCAGTAGAAGAGACAAAAAAGGCAATTAAAGAATTAGAAGGTAAAGTAGATGTAATGGTAGGGGTTATGCATATGGGACTAGAAAATGAGAATGGCATCCCTGGTACTGGGGTTCAAGATATTGCAAATGCCTGTCCAGAATTAAGCGCTATTTTTGCAGCTCATATGCATAAACTTGTTAAAAAGGAAGTTGTAAATGGTGTCATTATTACAGAACCAGATAAATATGGCACGCATATCTCACGTATTGACCTTACTTTTACAAAGCAAGATGGGAAGCTGGTTTTAAAAGATAAAACAGCTACCACTTTACCTGTAAAAAATGCTGATGGAACAACGGTATTATCCGATCCTGCACTTGAAGAAACATTAACACCTTTTCATGAGTATGCGAGAGGAGATGCAAATGTTGTAGTCGCTCAATTAAAGGGAAGGAATCTCGTTCCTGAAAATGAAATAAATGGTATTCCAAGCGTGCAAATTCAAGAGACACCTTTGTCAGATTTCTTTCATGAAGTCATGCTCTATTACAGTAAAGCAGATGTAGTAGCCCATCAAATTGATAACGATTATGCTCGTTTAGATGTAGGTCCTATTAAGAAGAAAGATATTGCGTATAATTACCAATATGCTTTGGGAGAAATTACAGTATATAAGATAACTGGAAAAGATTTAAAAGATTATATGGAATGGGCGGCGGGGTATTTTAACACATCTCGTGCCGGAGATGTAACAGTTAGCTTTGATAAAACACGCCGTGCGTCTAAATACAGTACGAACGACTTCTTTGGAGGCGTGAAATACGAAATTGACTTAACAAAACCATATGGAAGTCGAATTACAAATTTGCGATCTATTCGTACAAATAAACCAATCAAAATGAGCGATGTTATGACTCTGGGAATGAATGCATATAGAATGGAGGCTCTTCAAGCAAAAGGAGGGGCTTTAGAGGGACGTAAGTTTGAACAGATTTGGTCATCTAAACAAGAGAATGCATTTGGCGAAACAGGTGGAACCATTCGTAATCTTGCTATTACATATTTAAAAGAGGTAAAGAATGGTGTATACACGCCAAAAGTTATGCATAATTGGAAAATTATCGGTGTAGACACACATTCTTCAGAGCATAGGGCTGTAGTGGATCTCGTAAATAAAGGAATTTTAGAAATTCCAAAAACAGAAGATGGAAAATATACAAATATAGCATCTATCAATACTAAAGATTCAATTACAAAAGAAGAGATTGTAGCACTCTCTCAAAAAGCTCACGTTAATCCAAATCAGTTTAAACATGTAAAAACAAAAGGTGAATTTTACAAAAAACTTAATAGGGTTATTAAAAATATAGAGGAAATCTAATGCTTAGATTGTTTTAGTTTGAAAATATATTCCCTATTATATTTTAAGGAAGAATTGACTGATCCGGTATTCAAAAGAATGGTTATATAATATATAAGGTATGTCAAATACAATCTTGTTTGTATGAATGTTTTGATTTGCATTCTAATAGGGATGTTACAGTTGTAAGTTTTGGGGTATAGATATACTTACCTAGATGCAGGATAGGTTACTTATACTATCCTGAAGGTGAAATACGAATTGGTCATGTGAAAAATATTATGAAATAGAACGAGACTGCACGTTATAAAACCGTAGGAATAATGAATTTCTACGGTTTTTAGCATATTGTATATGTAGAGTGAAGTTTGACCGTATAAAATAAAGTGAAACTTCCATCATCATCTGCATCAGCCGGTGCATCTTGGTCTAATACTGTATCATATGAACAACCAGACTATAAAACGTTTGTAACAAATAACACAGATAAAAAAGTAGATTGGAATGTAGAATTTAATCAATTTTATAATAAAGGATATGGACCTTATAATAGAGATTCAAATGTTTTTTATGGTAATGAACTATTTATGAACTCACGTACCGATCCATTCATTAATGCGGGAGATAATTTCACATCAGACAGTCAACTTCCAGCTCTGGTAAGATATGGTTTTCAGCCAAGTACAATGGCAATTATAATTGCAGATAAAAATGCAACTACAACGGATTTATCTGTAAAACATGGTAGAGAAGACGATGTGTATCTCTTAAGTTATAATCCTATAAAAGGTTGGACAGGAGAAAATCACAAAAATTATACGCATGGCAACTTTGGAACTATAGATAATTATAAACTTCATTGGAAAAATAATAAAATTATTCACCAAAGTTCTGGGCTACAATCGAATTAACAACAAATTTTTATCTATAATAGTTAAACCTATTCCAATACTGGAATAGGTTTTTTACTTAATATTTGAATGCAAACTTTTGTTTATTAGTTTACATTAAAATCCCCTTAACCATTGACTTCACAACAAATCTCCTGATATCCTCAAAATTAACAAGAAAAGTATACATTCAAAACTATTTAATTAAAAGCTGAAAAAACTATTTTTCTTTTTTCCATGATATTTGAAATTCCCCACCATGTTCTTCCGTTTTAATCTTAACCTTATATGTATCTTCCATAATTAAACATTTCTCCTGATAATTACAAAATTAATATTTCTTCAAAGAGTGAGATTTCTTAAAAAAAAACGAAACAATCTTATAAAATATAAAAGTAAATAACGGCATTACTACACAAAATACAATCGATAAAATAATTTTTTCGTTAAATGTAGCCTCTGCTCCAAACCATATAGCTAATAAACTAGCTGGAACAGCAATAGCACAAAAAATCATTAAAATTTTCTTAAATACATCCAAGGAAAACATTTTTAACCCCCTAACAAAAAATTAGTTTAGTATTTTTTTAACCGTATTAAATATATAACTATTTTAATACCATAAAAGAGTATTGCAATGATCATTATTTTTCCGAAAATTTTTATCGTTAATTCTAAAAGGGCACCTTGTTTAAATGCTTTCTTTAGAATGAATTCAAATAGAAGTCCAAATACAACAATTATAGCTAAAAAAATTAATAAGGAAACTATTTTGCTGGAATACGTAGTCGCATTAAAAATAAGATATTCTGGAAAGATGACAAAATCTATTACAGGGCTTAATGTGTTACATATTTGGTTATCACATATGTCTGTTATAGAAGTTGATTATGTTATGGATTTAACTAATTTTTCAATTGATTTTTTCATGTCTTCTCCTTTTAGATTTATGCAAAATTGTTAATATAATAATGTTTTTTAAATACCGACCTATAATAAAATAATAACAAAAAAGTAAAAAAATTCATATTTAATAAAAATTGATTTCGATTAAAAGGTATATGGCAATAAATCTTATTTCTATCGTTTTGGGGTAACTCGCTATTTTTAGGTTGATGGGCATGTATGGTGAGGCCTATACCAGCAGTAATTAAAAAAACCGCTATTTTGAAAAAAAGTGACCAAAATAACGGCTTTCTGTTTAACTAAATAACACCTTTTTATAATTAAGTTTGATCATTTCTTACTTCGCTAAAGCCCACTTTAGCTCAATAACAATGTCTAAAAACTTTATTTTCGACCTTTATACTAAGCTCTCTTCCCACCCATTTTATGATAAAGAGACATGATGACCCAAATAGCAGTTGGAAGTGCGATTGCTCCAATTACCATAGACGCTAACAGGCGAACTACATTGTCTGAGCCATCGACAAATAACAAAGTAATAATAGCAATTAAGAAGAGAAAGAATGGTATAGTTTTCAATAGATTGACTAATCCTTCTTTTCCTGTTGCCTTCCATTTGTTATTGTATGTTGCGATTACAGTCCAAGCTGTTGGGATGGCAATTACACTGAGAATAACAGCTATTACATGAAGTAATGATTTTAAGGTACCAGAGCTTATCATTGCTCCAATCCATACGAGTACTGTTATTAAAACTAACGGAATTGCTAGACACTTCACGGAACGATTTGAATTTTCGTACTTTTCAATCGATGTGTCACGGTCACTATAAATTGGTTTTGTACCAGGATATGCTCGAAATAAATGAATATTTCCTTCTGAGGCAATATGCGACCATCCAGAAGATGAAAAAAAGTAAAAGTATTCCTCTTTTTCATCTTCTTTTAATGAACGATAATCTACATTGTAGATATAATCTGAGCTTTCTCCTTTTTCAAGCGTATAACCCATAAACTGAAAGTCACTGACATGCCAACCCTTCAAAGAAAATCGGCGTAATTTTTCCATGTCCTTATCCTCAGAAAAAGCTAACCCACCTGACGTAATATACTTTGTTTGTCTCATTCTTCAACCTCCTTTAATCCAGTTTCCGCTAATTGAATCATCAGTTTTCTTAGCTTCAACTCTTCTTCTAATACTTCTCTGCCCTTCTCAGTAAGCAGATATGTTTTACGTCTTGAATCCGACCCATCATGCAAATAAATCCACTCTTGTTGTAATAACTTTTTAATAATCGTGTACATTGAAGCAGGACCTATAGTAATTGCCCCTTTTGTTGTTTCTTCAATTAAGTTCATAATAGCGTAACCATGCATTGGTTTACTTAAAGTAGCCATAATATTAAACATTGAATCTGTTAATTGCTCAGTTTTCTTCAACCAATCACCTTCTATATCTTTTTAGGATATATCATAAAACGATATATATATCCAAAAACAATATATCATGATGTGATACATATGTCTAGAGTTATATCACATATTGATACATAAATATGTGATATTTTTGCTTAAGGATCAAAAAAAAACTTACAATGGGCTTTTCGCTAAATCTAAAAATATAGGATGTTCTTGTCCATTATCCTTCTACAACTAAACTGCACTTTTTATAATTTTATTGGTTCATACTTTGCTGTCTATGACAGCAACCCTGTCACTACTCCATATAAAAGTAAAAAAAGAGGCTGTCTTCAAAATACCGTTATTCAACGACCTTTTGAGACAGCTTCTTTTTACACCTAGCATCTAGCGAGTTAATATCATCTTTTCAAATTAAAAGGTAAAGATAAAAAACTCCTGAATGGGCTTCTATATCCTAGATGTAAATAATATATTGCTGTGACCTAGTTTTACACGTATATCGGCTGCCCACCCAATTAGCAGCAACTTATATGTTGGAAATTTAAAATGGATGTATAAAATGATATGAAAAATTGCATATACAAATACATTGAAGTCTATTTAGATACTCCTTATAATTTATCTAGTATAAAGCTTTGTACGTAATTATTTTGATATTTTTATAGGAAAATGTTTAAAAATGAAAAAGTAGAGGGAAAATGAATGAAAATTTTTAAAGGAATGCTAGTGTCTACACTAGCAATTACAGCTTTTACGGGATTAGGAAAGACTTCTCATATAGTGAGTGCTGCTTCAAACGATTCAGTAGTACAGCAGGAAAAATCTAATGTAGAGAAAAAAGAAGAAAAGCAAATCATTGTAAAGTTTAAAAATGAAATCAATTTACCGTATGAAGATGGTATAGAAAAGCGAATAAAACATGAAAAAAATGATATTGTACTAGAAAAAATTTTTTCTGAATTCCCAGATTTAACATTAACACGCTTATTTACATCTGTAAGTCCTGACGAAATTCAAAGTATAAATAAACGTGCTAAAACCGATAATAACACTTCATCTTCTAACTTATTAAATTACTATGTAATTCAAGTTTCAAAACATGTACAAGCAGAAGTATTAGTAGAAAAGTTAAAACAATCAGCTTTAATAGAGGATGTATACATAAGAGAACCAGAAAATGTAACACCACCAGAAGTACAGATGCCAAATTTATTTCTTAATCCCTATGATGACCCTAGATTTGAAAACCAAGGATATTTAAAAGAGGCACCATATGGTATTAATGCATCTTATGCATGGGGAATAAAGGGCGGAGACGGAAAAGGTATAACATTTGCAGATATGGAGTATGGATGGCTATTAAATCATGAAGATCTAGAAAAGCACAATATCGAACTTATATCCGGAAGAAATACAGATGCTCACGCTGGACACGGTACGTCGGTTCTAGGAATTGTTTCTGCGGAAGATAATCAAATCGGCAATATTGGTATTGCACCAAATGCTACTGTAAAAGTAGTATCTCAAATTAGGGATGACGGCAGTAATAACAAAGCGGATGCCATATTAAGTGCTGTAAATACTCTACATGCTGGGGATGTTTTATTATTAGAGGCACAATCAGCTTATGAAGGATATCGTGATAAATATTTACCAGTTGAAGTGCAACCAGATGTATTTGATGCGATTCGTACTGGAACGGATAAAGGAATCGTAATCATCGAGGCCGGAGCAAATGGTTGGAATGATTTAGATGAATTTAAAAATAAAGATGGAAAAAAAGTCTTAAATCGTAATAGCAAAGATTTTAAAGATTCCGGTGCAATTATGGTCGGAGCTGCTTTATCAACCGTTCCTCACGGGCGTTCATGGTTTTCAAATTATGGAAGTCGAATTGA
Organism: Bacillus sp. NPDC077411; assembly: GCF_044543425.1. Lineage (NCBI taxonomy): Bacteria > Bacillati > Bacillota > Bacilli > Caryophanales > Bacillaceae > Bacillus > Bacillus sp. NPDC077411. Next base: position 140,066 of record NZ_JBITWA010000008.1, read on the forward strand.
TGTATATGGATGGGGCCAAAATGTAGATACAACTTCTGCGGAACCAAATAGAAATGCTAAAAATTTATATACGTCAAGCTTTAATGGTACATCGAGCGCTTCACCAATTATTGCCGGTGCAGCCGTTTCCATACAAAGTATTGCGAAGGAGCATTTGGGTCAACCTTATAAACCAAGTGAGTTAAGAGACATCTTAAGTAATCCAAATACAGGAACACAATCTGGAGAGCCAGATTATGATAGAATTGGTGTTTTACCAGATTTAAAAGCTATATTATTAAAATTAGGATTTCAACCAAATGAAGAAGATTCAAAATACCTGAGAGAAAAAGAACCAAATAACGAAGATATAAAGGCAAATCCAATAGATTTCAATACGACTATTAAAGGAAATCTTAACGACAATGATAAGTCAGATATCTATACTTTTACGATTAATTCACCGCAAAATATAGATATTTCCGTATTAAATGAAAAACAAATTGGAATGACATGGACACTTTATCATGAATCAGATTTACAAAACCTTGTAGCATATGGGAAAATTGATGGTAATACCATTAAAGGAGAATATAATGCGAAACCAGGGAAATATTATTTGCATGTTTATAAATATGAAAATAAAAATGGGTCGTATATATTAAATGTAAAATAGATTTTATGTATATGCATATATGAAGCAAAAGGAAATCTCTAAATGAACTGTACCCCAATTGTTAGACGTAACTAATAATTGGGGTACAGTTTTTTATGACCAAATATCTATCTTCCTATTTCGCTGCAGATATTACATCATTTTCGGAGATTGATTTGCAATATTTCTTCGTGTTCCATATTGTCCTTTAATTATAAGTAACTTATTTAACTCGCTTTATGCTCAGTGAAGGAAAATCTGTTTTTATTTTTTGAAAGGGTCCCTGCCCCATCTCCATCAACTTAAAAATTTATAGCGCTCTCAGAATGAAATTTTATGTTAACTTGTAACAAAAAAATGAGCCGAACTCTCATAAATAACTGTAAAAAGGTGAAATTTTCGTTATGGGGATGTCTCAAAATATTAGCTTGATGGGCATGGAGTCACGTCACCAAAAGTAAAAAATTGTACGTTTAGATACAATTTAGACACATTTCAGATGATTACCTGTACGTTAAGGAAAAATAAAGCTATATTGATTCTACTAGTTTTCTTTTTTTGAAAGAAGATTGATTGAAAAGAATTCTTCTTTCAAAAAACCTCCGTTCAAATTTTATAATAAAGTCTGATTAAAAGATTGGTTGAGTGACAAAGAATGGTACCCTTGTATAAAGCAATGCGGACCAGGGGAATCATAAGGTGATGGATATGTGGGAAAAAGAAGATATTTTAATTGCCCTGAAGAAGCAGTATGTCTCTAAAGGTGAAATTGCGAAGATGTAGGGGTAGTGACAGGGTTACCATGTCACTATTCCTACTACCTGGTCATTTGTTTGGAAAATTTTATCAATCTAAGTAAGGAGAGAAATATGTACACGATTAGCAGATTTTCTCAGCTATGCAAAATGAGCGCTCGTATGTTACGACACTATGACAAAGAAGGACTCTTAAGACCAGTATATATAGATACAACGAACGGATACAGATATTATGAGAATAGCCAATTAGAAATGGCACTACTAATTAAAAAACTGAGAGAATACAAATTTTCTTTGCCGGAGATTAAAACAATCCTTCAGACATCAGATAGAAAATTGTTTGTCAGATTAATACATTTGAAAATGAATGAATTATCAAAGGAAATCAATCAATATAGACAGATCATTACAGAAATGCAAGAGATGATTGAAAAAAAGGTGGATTTGATTCAAGGAGAAAGAAGATTGTATGATATATTGCTCGGAATGAGAAAAGAGGTAAGTGTCATAAGTCAAAGATTGCAGATTAATATTGCTGATGTAGACAAGTACATTGATTCCTTATACGATAAGGCGGAAGAAAGTAACATTCAGTTACATGGTGTACCCTCTGTCATTTTTTTTGATGAAGAGTTTAGCCCTGACCATAGCGATATTGAATTAATGATTCCGATTATTCCTGGGGATGAAAGAGATATATCAACAGAATGGCAAATAAAAAAGCTCCCTGAAAAGTTTATTGCCACTACATTGCATATCGGAAGTTATGACTATATCGGATATGCACATATAGCGCTTGAGGAATGGGTGGAATCCAATGGTTATTGCTTAGATGGTCCGCCTTATGAAACCTATTTGAAAGGTCCAGAATGTGACTGCTGCGCGGAGGAGTATGTGACACAAATCTGTTTTCCTGTTATTAAAAAAGAAAAACAATAATTGCTTGACCTTGACACTATGTCAAAGCTTATTCTACTTCCAAGAGAAAGTAAAAACATAATAAGGAGATTATGAAATGAATAAGATAATTATACTGTGCTCAGGGGCTGTATTAGTAGCTGGAATCTTAACTGGATGTATTCAAAGTAAAGCTGATGAAAGCCAAAGTATAAAAGGACAAAGTGTAGGCAAATACTCAATGCCTGACGAAAGAGGCAAACATGAAGGTACATGGTTACAATGGCCTCATGACTTGACATATGGTAAAGGTTATAAAGAAGAGGTTGAATCAATTTGGATAGAGATGACAAGTGCTTTAAGCGAAGGGGAAAATGTTCATATTATTGCATATAATGAATACGAAAAGAATTATATTTCTAATCTTCTGTATGAGAAGGGTATAAATATGGATAAAATTGACTTTTATATTATTCCTACTAATGATGTATGGGCAAGAGATTCTGCACCGATTTTTGTATATGACAAGGATAAAAATATTAAAATCATGAACTGGGGATTTAATGGATGGGGCAAGAAAACCCCGTATAAAAAAGATGCATTAATTCCAAGCAGTCTTAGTAAGCAATTAGGTATGGAAAGAATTGATCTAACTGATGTAGTACTTGAAGGTGGAGCCTTTGAACTAGATGGTAAAGGTACATTTTTATCCACACGTAGTGCTGTCGTTAACAAAAACAGAAATCCTAAGTTATCAGAAGCAGAAATAGAGGAGTATATAGAAGAATATCTTGGTGCTACTAATTTTATTTGGCTAGATGGTGTCCCAGGTTTGGATATTACGGATTTCCATATTGATGGTTTTGCTAAATTTCATGATCAGTCTACAATTATTACAATGAAAGAAGATGATTTAGAGGAGTGGGGTGTTTCAAATAAAGATATTAAAACATTAATGAATGCTAAAAATGCCTTTGGCAAGCCTTATCAGCATGTGTATTTACCAATTAGTAAAAACAATGTAATTTTAGATAATGGAAAAGATTTGGGATACAAAGGTTCATATATAAATTTTTACATTGGGAATACAGTTGTATTAGTTCCGAATTATAATGATCCTAATGATAAAATAGCAAACGATAGAATCCAAAAACTATATCCTGAACGTAAAGTGATTGGAATTGATGTAAGAGAGCTGTATAAAAATGGTGGTATGATTCATTGTGTTACACAGCAACAACCGGTCAGTTTAAAGTGATAGAGTTTGTTACTGTGAATTCCAATATATTCAAAAGTTAAGTATAAAGGGCTACATTAATCTATATCAATTAAGGCTTGGAACCTTTCGGGTTTTATTTAAAATAAACTATGCGGGATAAATAATCCCAACGTACATAAAAAAGGAAGACTCTCTAAATTTGAAAGGTCTTCCTTTTTTATGTACGTCAATAATGTCTGCTAATGCTTATTGTGTGATTTGGTTCCATGGCTACATAGCCCACATTATAAAAGAAATACAGAAAGCTGCCAAATTTCAATCGAGATAACTAGTAATAACACTCATATAGTAAACCCCATTAAATGCGAATTCTTTAATAGGGGTCACCATGAACAGAATGGAACAACAGGGCTTGATGAACCAGTTTTAATGAAGTAATCAGGAGCAAAACCATTGTCTATATCGCCACCGTATCCTGTATCACCTACCCAATCCCAAACTGTACTTCCCTTATAAGATTCACCTCTTACATAGCAATATAAGTCGAGTTTATATCCGTCTGGAATATTTCTTTCAGTTCGTGTGCCATTTATCGTTGGAGTCTTACGAAGGTCTAGACCAGCACCATTTGTATTTTGTACTGGATATAGTTCAGCATGTGTTACCGTTTGATTAGAAAACAAAATAGAGCCGGCTATTGCGAAGGAGAAAAATGACAATAAGACTTTTTTAAACATATGTTGCCTCCTATTAATTAATTTGTAATGCTTATGAAGAATCTCCTCATGTTTATGATCATGTGATAGATTGCTTGGTACACACTAGGGGAATTCGTATAAAGTAAAAGAATTAATAGATTAAGTTAACGTATACGCTCCACAATCCAAAAATAAGACCGGAGAATTCGATCTTATTTTTCGCATAAGGAGAAACACTAGGATGATAACCGTCATGTTTGTATCATATTATATCAACTGTAAATTTTTAACACTAAAACTAGAAATAATAATGATATCCATATTGAGAAAATAAACACAAAAGTTGTTATAAATTGAATAAATCTGAATGAAAACTCTAGTAGGCCTGACGCGGCAAAAAAAAGAAAATTGTGCGTTAAGGAAATATTTTAAGTTATGAGCCTCTTTATAGGAATTTATTAAGGATGGAAAAACAAAAATAGGAGTCACTATACATGTCATTTTTTAAGCTGATGGCGATGTATGGTAAGATCTTTAAGGGGTACGGAAACGATTCGTAGATTGAGGGGCCACTTTGATGAAAAGTATATGCATTTTAAAAAAGAGGGTATTCGGATTAATTGGTTGTTAGGAGGAATGTAATTTTCTTTATTCTTACAATATATAACAGGATTTCTTATCCTCTTTTCCGAATATAGTTATTTTATTTAATAATAAAAAAGGAGAATACATAATGAAATTTCATCCATTATTTTCATTTATAGTTGGGGTACTTGTATGTTCTTTAGTATTTAATTTTTTCACCGGTAAATCTGATTCGGATGTCTTTTTCTTATTGATACTTGGGGCTATTCCGGGTTATCAAATTGGTAAAAATGAAATCAAAAAACAGATAAGCAATATAAATTAATCATGTCAACTTTACATGAGTACAATATAGGGCTACCGATCCATCGTTATCAACCTAACAAACATAAACTACCCCAAAATGATAAAGTGAAACTTTAATCAGTGGGGGTTTTCTTCATCCCGCACTGATTATTAGCCCTCCCAATCGGGCGCATGCCAGCAGTTTATCTCCCATCGAACATCTAGCCACTGGAGCTGGACAATGCTTTCGCTGAATTTTGAGGTGGGAGTATTACTGCCCACGAATAGCGGGATAAAATTGAGAAATTTTCATTTTTTATTTTGGGGTATTTCAAAATCTTAAGTTGATGAGCATGTATGGTGCCCCCTATTACAAAGTAGAATGTTTGTTATTATTTTTCACCATATCTAATATATCCCTTATTATCTCAACAACAACTTGAGGCTTATCAATATGTATTGCGTGTCCAGCATCTTCAACAATAATATGTTTTTTATTAGTCGACAAGTTAGCGAGCTCTCTTTGGAATTTCATCCAAGTAGCCATGGACTCCGTTGTATGAAAAGGCTGTAGTCCCCCTGTTACAACAATGAGTGGAATATTTCCAAGTGATTTAGAAGTACGAATTTGCTCTAAACTTTCTTCCACCTCAGTAAGAGAACCCTCCAAAGTAAATTGATTATAATAAGCCTCTTGAACTTCTTTTGTAAATAAAGAAGGTAATATTCTGTTCTGATCCTCATGAGTTGAGTCTAAGAGAACTACTCCTACTACTTCCTCTGGATAGGTGCTTGCGAATAATCTTGTATTTAAACCTCCAAATGAGTGTCCGACCAACACATATGGGGGTTTTATACCTGCTTTATTAAGTAAGATACGTAGATTTTCGACACTTTGTTGACTATGGCGAGGTCTTTCATTCATTTCACTTTTGCCAATACCGGCTCTATCATAAATAAACATTTTTGAGAACTTTGAAATATCATCTCTAATAGAATTCCAGCTTTCTAAAGTGGTTCCATATCCAGAATCAAAAACAAGGGTTGGACCTTCATTATTTATCCCTAACAATTCATAGTATAATTCAATACCACCTATATCTAGTTTTTTTCCTGTTTCATTCACAATAAATTTACTCATATCTACTCCCCATTCTTCATTTTATTTATTTAAAAATCCAAATTTAATAAGTTCAATTTAATTGAACTTATCGTAACATCCACAATTATATCAACATATTTCAAATGTAAATAAGTTGTATTTTTGAAATGAAAAAATCTACATTTTTAGCTATGTCATAAAGTATACCTTTACAGATACATAGAATACTATAAAAAATCACATCCATAAATGTCTATTTCTCACTTTACAGACATCTGTATTCTTCATATACCTTTACGGACAAATTTGGTAAAATTAACAGTGAGGTGTAGCATATGAAACATAAAAAATTTGGATATGTACGAGTTTCAAGTAAAGATCAAAACGAAGAACGACAAATTCAGAATATGAAGAATTTAGGGATAGAAGATCGGGATATTTTTATAGATAAAGAATCTGGGAAAAATATGGAGCGAGAGAATTACCAAATGCTAAAGCGTCTTGTTCGTACAGGAGATACGATTGTGTTTGACTCCCTAACAAGGCTTGGGAGAAATATGAACGATACATTAGAAGAATTTAGGTACTATGAAAAACATAGGGTAAATTTACAATTTATAAAGGAACCCTATATTAACGTCAATTACACTGGTGAAAGTACAAATGATGTCATTCAAAGCGCAATTCAAAAAGCAACTCTTACAATATTATCAGCCTTTGCAGAAAAAGAGCGTATTGATATTAAACAACGTCAAGCTGAAGGAATTGCTCTTGCCAGAAAACAAGGAAAACACTTAGGACGCCCCCCTGTCGAAATAACAGAAGAATTTATTGAAGCTTATAAGGAATGGAAATTCGGTTCGATTACAGCAGTAGAAGCCATGAAAAAGTATGGCATCAAACGTTCTTCTTTTTATAAGCTTGCTAAACAATATGAGGAAAAAACAAAAGAATAGTTTGTCTTATTAACGTTTTCGTAAAAAGAACTTGTAGTGATTGCTACAAGTTCTTTTTGTTAAACTCCATTTTGTTTGTTATTGACTATATGGTACCCCTAATAGTCTTTTATTTACTTTATTTTGAACAAACTTAATATTATTTGAATATATTCATAACGTTATATAAAACGTTATCCAAATATCATATAATATAGAAGATATGTTTTTTATTTCAATTAATTTAATGAAGGGAGTAATACGATAGCAATGTTATTTAAGAACAGCATTTTTAAGAAGTTAGCTATTATTTTCTTTGTAATGGCACTAATTATCCCACCTTTAAACGGATATGCAGCAACGAATGATACGTATGAACAAAAAGGTGGAGAAGTACATTATAACTGGGGGTATGGAGCGCCTTCGAGTGTGAAAAATGACAATTTCACAGCTAAATTTGATCAATCAAGAACATTAAATACAGGTGATTATTTTGTACAGGCACTAGCAGATGATCGGGTTCGGGTTGCGTTTGATGGAAAAAATGTAATTGACCGTTGGAATGATGCAGGTGGACAGATAGACCGTACTTTAATTACTAATGTAAAACAAGGGGATCATAAAATTCAAACTGACTATTATGAAAATACTGGTCAAGCCGCTATCTTTTCTGATATTGTACCATTTGATTCTTGGCTAGCTTATTATTATCCAAATACTAATTTAGATGGATACCCTGTTGATGCAAAAGTTATTGCACCACAAGGCGATGAGAAATTACTTGTAGAAAATAATGGGGAAGGATCACCGACTCCGAAAGTACCAACAAATAATTTTTCAGCTCGATATACGACAGTAAAACGGTTACCAGCAGGTGAATATATTATTCGCGGAAAAGCGGATGATGGTATGCGTGTATTTATTGATGGAAAACTCGTCATAGATGAATGGGATACCGGAAAATGGGATCAAGAACATACTAAAGAAATTACAATTCAGGATAACACAGCCGCTTGGGCTTTTGGATCTGCCAATGAAAAGGACACTCATTTAGTTGAGGTACAGTATTTAGAACTTGGTGGAGGAAGTAATGTTCAGTTCAATATCCAACCGTATAGTAAAGCTATACAATCTAATACTTGGATTGCAGAATACTATAACAATAAGGATCTAAAAGGTGATGCTATTGTTGTAGCAGGTAAAAACCCGCAAAATAAGATTGAAAATATTGACTTTGATTGGAAAGATGGTTCTCCAAGTACAAATATTCCAAATGATAACTTTTCAGCACGTTATACAAAATACGATGAATTTTCTCAGGGAGATTATATATTTGAAGCAAAGGCTGATGATGGGGTTCGCATATATGTGGATAATATGAAAGTTATTGATTCCTGGATAGGAAGTGCTGGAGACACGCGTAAAACTACCGTTCCTATGACTGCAGGTACTCATAAAGTGGTAATAGAATATTTAGAACTTAGTGGCAATGCGCTAATACAAGCACATTATTATAAAAATAAAGAATCACAAACAAATAATAATATTCCAAATAACAACCTTATTGGTAACGGAGACTTTGAAAGTAATCTAGAAAAACAGATATGGGAAAAAACTCTAAATGCGGGTGCACAACTTTTTAGGGATACAAAGGAAAAACCTCCTGAAGAATCTGGTTCATCTTCTCTTCGAGTTGATATATCTAAAGGAGAGTGGAGCCTGGCATCAACTACGTTAGTAGAGTATAAACAACGAGTTAAGGTATCCCCGAATCAAACATACTCTATGAGTATTTGGAGCAAAACAACAGGTGAAAATATCTCTGGTGATATTGATTTAACGTTCTATAAAGATGAAAGTAATGTTATAAATGACGAACAAAGCAAAAAAACATATCCAATTAAATCAAAAGAAAAGTGGAATAAAAGCGAAAATGTTTTCACCACTTCTCCCACAACAACATTTATAGAAGTTAAGATTCAAATTGGAAGGAATTTAGGAACATCTAGGGGGAGTATATGGTTTGACTCAGCTAATTTAAGAGCTATACAACCTAAGATCGTTGGACAAACAACAAAATTTAATAATTGGAAAGTAGACACTAGCACCCCTGGAACTGTTGGAAAAACTTCCATTGATATGAAAACAGTTACTTTAGATGATAAGCAATCTTATAAAATAGAGGTTCCTAAAGGCTCATTGTCATATGACAAATTTTTACCTAAATTAGTCCAAAGAATTCCTGTAGAACCTAATCAATCTTATAGCTTAGATACATTAATTAAAGGTTTAGGTAGTAATCTTAATTCTACTATTGAAGTTTCTTTAAAAGACGAGAAAAATTCTTCTATTTCAGATGATAACCCAAGATATGAAAAGCAAGTGCAGAATATATCAGATTGGAGAAAATACGGATTATTTTTCAAAACTTCTCCTACAACTAAATACATAGAAATTGTATTAACACCAAGTTGGACTTTCTTCGGTGAAACAAGCGGGGATATATGGGTCGGTAGTGTACTTCTATCTAAAATAGATTATAACAATATAAATTCAAATAATGTATTAAACGATGGCGATTTCGAAGAAGAAAATGCAGTTTCAAATTGGAAGTTTTTAAAATCCGATGAAAAAGGAAGTATATCTCAAAATAAAAATGAAAAATCACCTGAAAGTAAAGGTGGAAATTCATTATTACTAAAATTAAGTCAAGGTAAGTGGCTTGGAAATGATATTACTGCATATCAAGAAGTCTCTGTAGAGCCACTAAAGACTTACAAATTTAGTGCTTGGGCAAAAACAACTAATTCTAAAGAAATCGATCCACAGGTTGATTTAGAATTTAAAGATAGTAAAGGAAATGTTGTAGTAGATGCTTTGGAAACTAAAACAATGCATTTTACTCCTCAAGATAAGTGGGAAAAAAAAGAATTTACTTTCAAAACATCATTATCAACAAAAAAAATGCTTGTAAAATTATCAGCAAGTCGTCACCTTGCTAAAGAAAATTCTTATGGCACCATTTTATTTGATTCCGTAAATTTGACTCCTATTAATGGTTCTCAAATCAATTATCCTGACATTAAATTAACTGGAACAAATTTAATATCCAATAATAGTTTTGAATCAAACATAACTGACAGTTGGAAAAGTGAACCCTATAATGATTTAAGTACTTTGTCTCAAGATAAAACGATTCATGCACCACAAGGTATGGGCAATGCATCTTTAAAAATAGATGTTAAACCTAAGACCAATGATTATGGGAATGTAGTACTAAAACAGTCCGTTAAGGTGAAACCAAACCAAAGTTATGTTTTTGATAGTTGGATTAAGAGTGAAAACTTAAGTAATGCAGTTGTAAAAATGAATGTTGTCTTACACGGAAATAATGCTCCTGATTCAGAAAAATATATTTATAAAGCAATCTATATTCCTGAAAAATCGGATACAGATTGGTTTAATAAAAGATTGATATTTAAAACCTCTGAACAAATCACAGAAGCTGAAGTTATAATTCAAATCTCTTATCCAAATAACAAAGCAAGTGGAAAGGTTTGGATTGATAATCTTAGTCTTGTTGAGAATAATCAAGTAGGGGTTTGCGACTATTCACCATATGGGGGAATGGTTCCTTTTGTTCCAGATCACTCAGGGAATCAGACTATGGCTGAATTAGAAAGGCTTCCTAGAGAAATACAAGAAGCATTTGATGATATGAATGTTGCCATGGATAAAGTAAATGCAAGCTTAAAGCAAATGAATACAAGCTTGAAGCAAATAGAGCAAGCCATGGATAAAGGTTATGAACAAATAAATGGCGGTCTAGTTGAAATGAATAAGGCTATAAATCAAATCAATGAGGCTGGAAATGACGTTAACGGGATAATTAACCAGATGTTATTAGTATTTAATCAGATGAATGAAGGAATTGCCCAAGCAAATGAAGGCATGAACCAGATGAATGAAGCATTATACGGAGAAAATGGGCTAATTAATATATTTGGTGGAATGAATAAGGCAGTTGCCCAAGCAAATGAAGGCATGAACCAGATGAATGAAGCATTATACGGAAAAAATGGGCTAATTAATATATTCGATGGAATAAATAAAGAAAACCAAGGGTATTGGGAAAAATGGCAGCGTGACTTTAATAAGACTACAGCGGAAATGGATTGTAGTTTAGGTAATTTATCTAAGTCAATTGCTAATTTAAACGTGGGAATTTTTACTGGTAATGGGTCAGAGAAAGAAAAACAAGAGTTAGCGGATAAATTAAATAAAGCAATGCATAACATGAAAGATCCATTGGCAGAAAAAACGGTCGTAAAATATGAGTATAGTAATTTATCAAATAAAAATATAGATTTATCAGCTTTCGGTATTCCTAAAAGCGTGTCAGATCAATTGTTAACAAAAGAAAATGCCTCTATGGTAATTGAACTTATCCCTGTAGTGGGAAATGTAAAAATAGGAATTGATATGGCTAGTGGTTATAATATTATTACTAGGGAAAAGTATAGTGGTTCGGATTATGCGATAGGTACTATATCTATCATTGTAGGCGGCGAAGCGAAAACCATATCTAATATAGTTAAAGAATCAGAAATTAAAGGTATGAAAAAAGTCCTAGAACATGAGGGGGCCGTTGTTAAAGTTACGGAGACGAAAAACCTTGAAAAAGCAACACAAGGTACTTCAGGTATTGGGTGGAGCATGCCAAGAGGTGGAGGAGTTATCAATGGTCGTAAATATTCCGAGCATGCTTTAGAAAGAATGGCTCCTGATACTATAGAAATTAGAGCGGAACTTACTAAGAGGGCACGTGAAAGAGCTGAAAAAAAAGGATATAAGTTTGGGTCAGATAAATACATGGAGGAATTATCTAAAGTTGATCCTCGTGGTATGACCCCTAATGTAGTTGAAGATATTATCAAAACTGGTTCTCGTGTTCCAGGTGATAACCCCGGTACGTGGAAGTATATTAGAGAAGATGGTTACGTTATTATTAATGATAAAGGAGATGTTGTGACAGTTGTTCCTGCAAAGAAAAAATAATAAAAACTATTGTATTCTAGCAGTATAACTATAACATTTTGGTGCAGAAAGTAGGTTGGAAAATTGGATATTAAATATGATAAATATGAGTTATTAGAAATATTTGAGAGTGAACCTGAAGATTTTATTATTCCCGGTGCTGCAGTATATAAATATAGTAAAATGGATGATTTAGGATTTGAGTTAGTAATGATTATGTCAGTTTATGAAAATACTGTTAATTTAAAAATGCTCTATAAAGACAGACGTATATTTGATACTAATATGGAGTCTGTAGAACGAGTCTATTCTCGTAATGATACACTGCATATTCAATGTACAGAACAAAAAAAAGCTATTGAAGTGCGATTCAAGCCCCATTTTGCAATTAATATTAGAGAATTCTAATCACAAAACCGTAAATACAAAAGAATGGGATGGTTCAGACATATTCTTCTTTAAAAACTGGTTTGGGGTCATTATTGTGACAGAAAAAGTGAAAGAAATTGTTGAAAAACATAAATTTAAAAATATTAGATTTATAGATCTCACAGAATTTAGATTTGCTTAATACCAGCAACACCATTAATGAGATATATTTCTAAGTAGAAGGTGACAGATGATGAAAAGAAAAGATCTAATGACATTAAGTATAGTATCTAGTATTACACTTTTAGGTGCCGGTTACTTAACCTATAGTACAAGTGTTGATAAAAATAAAAGTAATGTAGTATATGCTGAATCTAATCAAAATTCTCCAAACAAACAAATAGAAGGAGAACATCTAAATTCAGAAAACAAGAAAGACACTACTAGTAATTCAACTGAGGAATCTGTAGAAACTCCTGTAGAACAACAAGCATATACATTAGAAGAAAAAGAAAACATAAAAAAATCAAAAGAAGATTCAAACGATGAAGTTGTAAAAAATTTTTTATATCAACTCTATAAGCAAGACAAATTGCTTCCATTAGCTTTTTCGGAAGCCGCTATAGGGAAAAATATAAGTAAATTAAGTCAACAAGAACTGCAGGAATTATCTCAAAAAATTTATACCACAATTACAAAGGGTAAACTTATTACAGATGGAAAAATAGAAAATATACAACGTCATGAAAATTATGATGTATATGCGGTAAAACTTAAATTAAAAACGGATACAGGAAGTTCTGAAGAAGTATGGGAACTAAAAATTGATAAAACCGGAAAAATAATCAATGAAATTAATTGATCTTCAATGGAATTAAAATTCGTTTAATTGCTTCTAAAATTAAGTCCCCCTCACTTACATAATGAGGGGGACTTTTATGTTATAAAACCAATAGTTAAGAACTAATTGCTCCTTTTTTTAGATAACTTTAGACTCTAAGTTATGACACCTATTTGTATACAGATATTACAACACTTCAAAAACAGATTCAAAACTTTTAAGTTATGAACATGGTTTTGTTAGAATTATATTTATTCCAGAATCTTGCGAGTGGAAGGGTTATCGCCAGCATTTTGGAAAAAAACACGCTAAGCAGTTTTGAAATAAAAGTAAGTAGTTTTAATAACGTTAAAAACATGTAAGATTTTATGCGAAAAATTGGGAGACATAGGGAACTATGGGGAGGCTGGAAGGCGCGACACAATAGAAATGTATAAAAAATTCCATATATTGATAGCAAGAAAAAAAGGCGGATTCCTGGTTCTGGTGCAAAAAATTTATAAAACTTGGACATACTGATATTATCAATCTACAAAAGGGTGTGATCAGTATGAAAAAGCAAAATTTATTTAAGTGGAAACATTATCAACCTGAAATGATTATATTAACAGTCAGATGGTACCTACGGTACAGCCTAAGCTTTCGTGATTTAGTGGAAATGATGGAAGAACGAGGCTTATCTATTTCTCACACAACTATTATGCGGTGGGTACATCAATATGGTCCTGAGTTAGATAAACGAATTCGGCGCTATCTTAAACAAACGAATGACTCCTGGAGAGTCGATGAAACATATATCAAAGTAAAAGGTCAATGGATGTATCTATATCGTGCAGTGGATTCCAAAGGAAACACGATTGATTTTTATCTCAGTGAAACAAGAGACACAAAGGCTGCAAAGCGCTTTTTCAAGAAAGCTTTGCAGTCTTTTCATGTTTCACAACCTCGTGTGATAACTATTGATAAGAATCCCGCCTATCCTGTAGCAATTGAAAAGTTGAAGAATGAAAAAAAGATGCCTGTGGGCATCCAAATAAGGCAAGTGAAATATCTTAATAACATCGTGGAACAAGATCATCGTTTTATCAAGAAACGAGTTCGCTCTATGTTAGGACTGAAATCACTTCGTAGAGCTAATTGCATTTTAAGTGGCGTGGAAGCTATGCATATGATGAGAAAAGGGCAACTTCACCAAAGGGTGAAGTCTGCCCGGAATGAAGCTGAATTCATTCATAAATTGTTTGGATTAGCTGTTTAACCTCTCAGTTAACAGAACATTGCCGTTCTATGTTTCTGGTAAAGTATTTTTGCACCAGAACCTTTTGGATAAATGTCTAGAGTTTTTTCTTCAATATAAAGGGCGTAAGATTTTTTAACGACTTTATCTTATTTTTTCGTTCGGTGAAGTATTTTTCATCCAAAATAAAGCTGTTTTATGTGCAATTTATCATTTAAAAACTACGCAAATTATCTCCTAAAGTTACACAGTGAAAATCTATTAAAATTTGATTGTCCCAAAAACAATCGTTTTTGAGACAAGAGAAAATGAAAACTTAGACGAATGAAGAAGTTTTATAAAAAACAAAAAGTCCGATTCGAAATCGAATTGGGAATAAAAGTAATTCTATGACCTATTTTTACACGTATCTCGGTTGTACCCCTTATTGTCGTTTCTGTTCTGTTACTACAGAAACCTCAAGATTGACTCTTTCTATGTCAAAATTTTCTTAGCGTATATTCTCGTTAAAATGTGGGCAGTACGCCTAAATGGTTTCCGTATTCTAACATAATTCGATGTTTTTTTAATTTGTTTAGAGGATTTTATAAAAAAAGGTCGAAATTTACTAAATTGTAAGAATATTTCAAAAAAGGGGAGAGTATTATGAAAAAAATTATAGCGGGAACTTTAGCATTTGGAATGGTAATTGGAGTTGGCAGCAGTTTCGCTTCTGCAGAAGAAACGGAGAGCATTCCTGTAAATGAAGATGTAGCAATCCAAACTAATTTTGAAACTATGAATATCGAATCTATAGAGATTCAATCCATAACTAATTCTCAATTTCAAAAGGTTTATGCGGCAATGAAGAAATACGAAGGAAAACCATATGTTTATGGTGGAGATAACCCAAAAACTGGATTTGATTGTTCAGGATTAATGAAATGGGGTTATGGTACACAAGGGATTAAATTACCACGTACTGCCCAGCAGCAATATGACTTTACTAAACGTATCAATAAAAACGATCTTCAACCAGGTGATTTAGTGTTCTTTAAAGGAACAAATGGGAATAAAAAAGGAATTACACATGTTGGTATGTTCATTGGAAACAATACATTCTATAACTCTAGTAGTTCAAAAGGAGTAAGTGCAGCTAAGCTAGATAATTCTTATTGGAAGAAACATATTGCCGGCTATGGAAGAATCAAATAAGGGTCCCATCAACTTAAGCATTTAATCTCTATTTTTAGAGTTAAAAGCACGTTACTATTCTCTTATACGGATAAGAAGGAATGAAGTGTTTTTTATAAATACGCATCAGAAACAGGAGTTATCTTTATTTGTCGAAGAATTGTATCAATATATATCTTTTGGTTTTGGTGCAAAAAGGTAAAAAATAAAAAAATACCGAATTCCTAATAGAACCGCCTGTTATGCTATTAATTCAAATAGCTGGTTAATAGAGATTGCTGTTTGGTATGATTTAAATCCTAATATAGAACGTATTCGTTTCTTAATAATACGATGGTCTTGTTTCATCATGTTATTTAGATATTTTACCTTTCTGGTTTAGATACCTACTGGTATCTTTACTAAAATGTACGAAATGGAATAGGGGGAATATTATGAAAAAAATCATAACAGGAACTTTAGCATTTGGAATGGTACTTGGAGTTGGCAGCAGTTTTGCTTCGGCAGAAAAAGTAAGTATCATTCCTGTAAATGAAGAGGCAGCAATCCAAACTAATTTTGAAACTATGAATATTGAATCGTTAGAAATTCAATCCATAACTAATTCTCAATTTGAAAAGATTTATGCGGAAATGGAGAAATATGAAGGAATAAAACGATATTTTCATGGTGGAAATAGCCCAAAAACTGGATTTGATAGTTCAGGATTAATGCAATGGGGGTATGGTACACAAGGAATTAAATTACCACGTACTGCCCAGCAGCAGTATGATTTTACTAAACGTATCAGTAGAAGCGATCTTCATCCTGGTGATTTAGTGTTCTTTAAAGGAACAAATGGGAATAAAAAAGGCATTACACATGTTGGTATGTTTATTGGAGGCAATAAATTCTATCACTCTAGTAGTTCACAAGGAGTAAGTGCAGCTAAGCTAGACAATTTTGATTGGAGGAAGCATATTGCCGGCTATGGAAGAATCAAATAAGGGGTCTCGTCATACCGCCATCAACTTAAGCATTTAATCTTTATTTTTAGAGTTAAAAACACGTTCTTATTCACATAAGAGAATAAGAACGTGTTTTTTATGAATACGCATCAGAAACAGAAGTTATCTTTATTTGCCGAAGAATTGTATTAATTCCTAGAAACGTACCTTAGAAACCCCATAACTCATTAATCAAATTCCATTTTATATAAATAATGTGACGGACTAAAGCAACACCCCTGTTATTATCCCAATAAAACAGTAAAATTTGAATTTACAGCTCAGTAAAATATAAAAATGGCACTCGAAAGGGGAATAAGAAGTTCATTAAATGTTTCTGGTTCCTTAGGGTTCTGGTGCGAAATTAGCTTAATAGGAATACAGAACAGTAAGCTCCTGTTAACTTTGAGATTAGGCGGCTAATCCAAATAACTTATGAATGACTTCAACCTCATTTTGGGCAGATTTCACCCTTTGGTGAAGTTGCCTTTTTTTCATCATATGCATGGCTTCGATACCTCTCAAAATCAAGGTTGCTGTACGAAATGATTTCAACCCTAACATGGAACGGACCCTCTTCTTTATAAAACGATGGTCCTGTTCCACGATATTGTTGAGATATTTACATTGCCGTATCTGTATGCCTTTAGGCATACGTTTCTCCTCTTTTAATTCTTGTATCGCCAGTGGATAAGCCGGATTCTTATCCACCGTAATGACGCGAGGTTTAGAAACATGAAAAGACCGCAAAGCTTTCTTGAAGAAGCGTTTTGCAGCCTTTGTGTCTCTTGTTTCACTAAGATAAAAATCAATCGTGTTTCCTTCAGAATCCACTGCACGATACAGATAAATCCATTGACCTTTTACTTTGATATACGTTTCATCGACTCTCCACGAGTCATTTGTTGGCTTAAGATGACGCCTTATTCTTTCATCTAATTCTGGTCCATATTGATGAACCCAACGCATAATGGTTGTGTGAGCGACGGATAATCCACGTTCCTCCATCATTTCCACCAAATCACGAAAACTCAGGTTGTACCGTAGGTACCATCTCACCATTAATAAAATAATGTCAGGCTGATAATGTTTCCACTTGAATAAATTTTGATTTTCCATACTGATCACATCCCTTTTTTAGAGTAGTAGTATCAGTATGTCCAAGATTTAGAGATTGCTTACAGCTATTTTGAAATTTTTGCACCAGGACCAATCTTTCTGTCCTTTACAATAAAACTTTTAATTACTTAGAAAGAATCTCTTTTTTCTATCCCTGTCGTACCAGTAAAAAAGAAAAATATCTCCAATCTGTTATTTCATATAACAAAGAATATCTTTCTAAAAATTTAAATCTTTAGCACTTTTAAAATACCTTTGAAATTTACTATCTATATCCTTATCCTTACTTAAAAGAAGTGTTAAAGACGAATCCCAGCAAACAATCTCAAGAACTGCGCTAGGGTGTTGTATTACAGGATTACCATTCCAAAAATTATTATTTCCACTTGCGTAAGGTTTAACGGATAATTGATTGATATTAATATTTATAGATTTATCAAATGCTGAAAAGACTCCCCAGATAAATTGTACTTCATAAGTATTAATAAATTGATTCAATTCTTCTCCTGTTATAAAAATTACATCTTGATTTACAATAGGATGAGATTCTATTATTCCTTTTTTAGAGTTAGTTACACATTCTAAATCTGTTACCAACCAATTAAATTCTAATTGTCTGCCTTGAAATGCATCAAAAATAATTCTTAAATCTGTGTGATATTTCATTTCTTCCACGTCTTCTAAAATAAAATTCAAAGTTTACCTCCTTAATAATATCCAGGATTTTATTGATTTTATAAAATCAATATATAAGTCGAATTTGATTTTCGCACTTTTAATTTTGGCAACTAAACTAACACGCAAATGCCCTTTATAAAACAAAGTATTTTATGTAACTTTGAACTGTAAGGAAGCGCCCGAAAAATATTTAAACTTATAGGGGTCACTATATCATTCTGGGAAAATTGTACGCTAAGGACTACAAACCATTATCATTACAGCGTTCTTTAATGGTTAGTACATGTTCAGAAAGATAAAATCCTAAGTTTAATTGAACATTGATTTTTTTACACACTTTATGAACACGATTATAGCTATAAAATGTTGATATTATTCAATCTTACCCCCTGTTCATAAACATAAGATTTTCTGAACAAATATCTCTTAGCGTACAGCAAAAGGGGTTAATTGTGACAAAATTGTTTCTAAACGTACAGAATTCCCGGAATAATATGGTGAGGCCTTATATAGTTATTATTAGGAGTCTCGCCGACAAAACACGAAAATTATACGCTATGCCTTTTGTTGGTAGGTAAAACCATAAATTCTTTACACTAAGAGCTATTTTGAACGAAAACGAACGTTTTTGGTAATTTTAAGTGGTGCTTTTATATTCCGCTTTTCCGATCAATTTCTTATAACCAAAAGCTAAACAAAAAACAAATTACCAAAATAGCAACATTTAAACGTTTTTGGTTGCATTAATTTACAATATTTTTCTCAATGTATAAAATTCGCAAAATGACGTCAGTACCCCTATTAACGATTACTTCCTCTTCTTCTTTTTCTTCTTATTCATTGGTTGAGCATTTCCACGCTTAGCTTTTTTTCCTATCCACTCCCATATATGTCGATGCGGAACCCATGGATGCCATTTAGGATTACCGTGATTGCTATAATCTACATCTTTTTTTACTCGTCCTTTACCATCAAAATGTCGAATAGTTTTCTCGCCTTTTTTGTTTTTTATGACTTTGGTTCCATTTTTAGGTCCATATAAAGGCGATGCCTTTTTTGCTTTTTTATTTCCAAACCTTTGTTTTACCTTTTTCCCGAGATACCAGGCACCATATGCTCCTCCTACCGTTATAGTAGCTAGTAAAGCTGCTTGACCAACACCTGGGACAAAATATAGACCTGCAGCCATTGCCCAATGACCATCTGGATCTACATGCATAACAGGGTTATTATCCGCATACGTATACCCATTCTGCGTCAACGGATCATCCACATCACCCGGATCTGGGTCTACTGATAGGAATACACCATGTTCTGGTTGATAGTAACGAGCGATTAAGTAATACATGTTGATTTCTTTATCATACATGTATCCCGCATATCCAAATGGATTCTCTGCTGCGATACCTTTTGCGTCACTCCTTAAGACATTGCCCCATGCATCGTATTCATAGTTTGCAACGATTTGTCCGTTTTCATCTGTCATCGCAATAACGTCACCGTGTGGATTGTAGTGATAAAACAGTGTTTGGCCTTGAGACTTCATCGCAAGGCGGATGCCGTCTACTGAATATACATATTGACGAAGGACGTTTCCATTCCCATCTGTTTCATATAATGGGTTGATGCTGTCGCCGTTGTAATGATAACGTGTCGTTGTACCGTCTACTGTTTTTTCAATGCGGCGACCGTCATCATCGTATTTATATGTCGCAAATGGTGTGCTTTCGCCTTGTTTTGTAATAGCTACAAGTTGGTCTGCTTCGTTCCATGTGTATTTGTATTTACCATCGGATGTACGGTTTCCGTTGGCGTCATACGTTAGAGATTCGTTGCCAAATTTCGTTAGCTGGTTACCGTCGTTAAATACAGCTGCTGTTGATACAGCCGCTTTTCCTGCTTCGGTTACTTTTACGCTCGTGCGGTTACCAAAGCCGTCATAGCTGTATTCTTTCATTGTACCATTTGGCAATGTTTCTTTTGTTAGTTGATTGATAGAATCATATGCGTATGTTGTTTTTTCTGTTTTGTCACCGATTTTGCGTTCAATTGCGGTGCGGTTGCTTGTTGCGTCATACGTATAGGATTCTTCTAAAATGCGCTGCGAATCTTTTGTACTAATTTGTAAGTTCGTCAGTTTCTTTGTATGATCATACGTAAATTGGGCCGCCGCGTCATTACCGGCCTGGTAACGAACGACGTTTCCAAATTCGTCGTAATCAAAATAGAATGTTTTTCCGTTGTCGGTTACTTTCGTATTTTGATTTAAGGCGTTATATTCATAGTTTGTTGTGTTGCTATATGAACCATGATTGATCGTTGTATCCTTTAGTTTATGAGATTTCGGTTGATACGACCATTTTACGCTGCCGCCGCGGTCTGTCATGCTGATAATGCGGTTGCCTTCGTCGTATGCTTTTTCACGGGTGATTCCGTTTATATGATCCGTTACTTTTGTTTCATTTCCGTTCTCATCATATGCATAGGAGAATGCGTCTTTTCCATTTCGTTTTGCTTTAATCGCTCGGTTTGCCGCGTCGTACTCCCATTCTAACACAGTGTTTGTTGGCAGTGTTGTTTTCGTTCGGTTCGCATTTGCATCATATTCGTGTACAATTTTTCGCGATAACGCATCTTGGAAGACAGTTAGTTTGTTATCGACATCATACTCGAAGATGTTCTTTTGCGTTTTTCCGCCAGCTGTCACAAACTTCTCTGTTGTGTTTCCATTATCATCATAACTGTAAGAAACAGACGTTCCATTTGCCATTGTTGTTTTCGTTAATTGGTTATCTTCGTTATAGGCAAAGTTCTTTTTATTTCCTTTTTCATCTGTTTCACTTGATTTATTTCCATACGGATCGTACGTAAATGTATTTTTACGGTTTTCTTCATCATACGTTGCAGTGATAAAGCTTCCATCAGCATCATATTCTGTTTTCGTTAAGTGATTCCCTTCCATGATGCGAATATCATCGAACCATACTTTTCCTGTCAGTTCTTTATCAAGCATCGTATGAAGCTGAATTCGTTTAATCGCCCCTGCAGAAGCCGGGATGACAACTGCGCCGCGGTTCCAATCTTTCGTGCCAAGCGGGAACGTAATGTAATAGCTCTTCCATGTTCCGTCTTCATGTTCTGCATAAATCCAAACAGAATATCCTTTGTTTGGCTGTGATGCACTGCTATGTTTTACATTTTCCGCTTTTGACATTGCGGTAACCGTTATATCTTTCGCCTGACTTTGATTTAGCGCAATTTCTTGGCGATAATGCAGATCCGGATTGGGATCAGCCTCACTCTTCCGTTCCATCACAAGTGCTGAATGTCCTCCAAACCCTTCCCCGATATTATCTCTCGGTACGTTTTGCCATGTATGCCATCCTTCTAATTTGTCCCCATAATACTCAAAACTTGGATTTGGTACTGGGTTAAAGGAAGATGAGATTGGTCCTTCTTCTAATTGGAAATTATCAAACCAAGCTGTTCCTTTTCCTTCCGCGCTTTCATGGGATGTAAAGACTTCAATGATTAATTGACGCGTTTTATCAGAGGTAACAATTGGGACTTGTCGTTTTGTCCAATCGGTTGTGCCGGTAACTTTACTATGGTTATTCGAAATGGTTCCTACATGATTTCCATGTTCGTCTAGCTGAATAACATAGAAATAAGCACTCGCTTTTTCTAAACTACTTGTTTTAATCCATCCGCTTAAAATATATGGTTTATTTGGCTCAACGTCTACTTTCTGGCTGGCGATTGTTGCACCCCAGCTGTCATTGATGCCTTTTGTATCCATGCGCAGAGAAGACGTTTGTCCTAACTGTGGTGCACGAACGTTACGATCGATTTCATTTTTCCCACCATCGTTCCATCCTCGCAGCTCCCAACGATCACCACCTGCTTCAAAACCAGGATTTCGTAATAAATTGCCACCTGGAGCTAGTTCTAAACTGCCACGAACCGGATTTCCATAAGAATCATACTGCGTCACAGATGATGTTTTCGCTTGATAGTCTGTTTCCGAAACGGCATTGGCACCGTTATATGTCACAGACGCTGCTTTATTCTCTGTATCCGTCACTTTCGTTACGTCATTATTTTGATTATATTCATATTTCTCTGTTCCAATTGCGTCCGTCGCAGATGTTACGTTTCCTTTCCCATCATACGTATAACTTTCAGAAACGCGTTTCCCTTGGTCTTTTGGATCTGTCTTTTTTGTTAAATTATTTGTTTCATATTCATAAGTTGTCGTTAGCCTTAATCCATCTGCATCTACAATTGTTTTTGCTTGATTCCCCGCAAGATTATATTGATGGATATCTTTTACTTGCTTTGGATCTGTAACAGTCACTTCACGTAATTCTTGATTATACGAAAGCTTTGTTTCCTTTCCAAGTGCATCTGTTACGCCAACTAGACGATTATTTTCATACGTGTACGTAGTTTTATACGGCTTTTGTTCCGTATGTTTCGGATCATATGTGTAGCGTAGTTTCCCATTTTCATAGCCGTATCGATATTGTTTCCCTCTCGGTGTTGTTACACCTACTAATTGACCGTCTTTATAAGTATACGTAACTGTACGATTTTCAGGACCGACAAGCTTTGTTAATAATCCGTCTGTATACTGTAAAGACACTTTACGATTCGAAGCGTTTGTAATTTCGACAACGCGGCCATTTTCATAGCGATACGTCAGCGTATTGCCATGCTCGTCTTTAATCTTTGTCAAACGGCCTTGTTTGTCGTATTCGGATACTGTTTGATCTTTATCAGTAACCGTATACCCGTTATCTGTTTTCTTAATTTCTAAAAAGACACCCGGCGGTGCTTTGTAAGAATTGTCTCCCGTTTTTTCGAAACGATCTACTGCACGATCTTCATGAACAAAGTGTAAGTCTCCATTTGGCTGTTCCTGTACTTTTTCATCAAAAGAACTCGTCCAGCCTTTTCCTAATACACCTTGTTCTGTGCTGTTACTGTTGTATACACGGTCAATACGTAAATCAGGACCGCGGCCTGATAACGTAAAGTCCGACTCATCCATGACAAAGTTCCCGTTTGTCGCGTTTACTTTACCGCCAATCACATCAACAGAGGCAATATAATCTTTCAAACCAAAAATCTCTGTTGGTTCTGTCATTTTAATGCCGTAATCTGGAGAATACGTACTTTCGGCATGCCCAATATTGCTGTAGGCTTGAATATGAACCCAATATTTATCGCTTCTAAAACCACCTGCATTCTCATAGAGCTTCGAAGGATTTAACGCAAGTTCTTCTCCCTTTCCATCTGTATGGAACTGATAACGGCCATTTTTTAATTCATCTGCCGTTGGGTAGATTTTCTTTCCTTGCGTAGACCACTTCGTCACATTTCCAACATCAAACACATCGTGATTCTTTCCATTATAAAAAATGACACGATAACCTGTAGCACCAGGAAGTTGATCCCAGTTCAGCTCAATGTATCCCGATTGAGAACCTGTCAAATTGGCAAAAACATTCGATCTCGGTTGTTTCGGTGCTTCTAGTGGCATAAATGCCTTTTCTTCATCTGATTCTGGGCTCAATTCATCATGAGGATGCTCCGCTACAACTTTTACTTTATAAGCATGTTTATCATTACCTTGTTCTTTGGAACCATTATTTTGATAAAACTGAGAAGGACTCGTTGGAAATTCTCCGCCTAATCCATCGAAATGAAGCTCATTTCGTCCACGGCTTACTTCCTCTTTATTTGGCCAGATTTTTTTATCCTTTGTCGACCAAGATGTCGTATTCCCAACGTGATAATAATTGTAATCCGTTCCGTCAAAAATTCCTACTCGATATCCAGTTGCCCCTGGTACCGCATCCCAGCTTACATTAATATGCCCTGTTCCACTTCCAATGCCGTTTGAATAAGCTGATAAACGTGGCTTATTCGGCTTTGGATAAGAATACGTAATTTCTAAATGCGGTGCTGTGTCTCCTCCGTTATAAGCCGCAATAAATTTCTTCCAATGCGTTTGTCCTCGTCCGTTCGGATGCAGTTTAAATCCATAGTTCGGTCTCTCGCCGCTTAGCCAAGCTTTCACCGTGTTTGTAACATTAAATTCTGCCCATTGATTTCGTCCAACATTCGCAACTGCGATTTCCTGGGACCACGGCTTTGTTTCCCAGTTCATCGTAATATAATCCCAGTCACCTTTTACTTCATCTAACCAAACTTCATTTGGATTATTTTCGTAATAATGCCAAACTGCGTAAGCATAAAACTTTGCATCATGTACAATGGCACCGTTTAAACTAGAAAGTTCTGGCTTCGTATAGGCAAAATTATAGCCAGTACTATTATCAAAAGAGCCTACTTTTAATGTATGCGCTTTCTGTCCTTCGTCCCAAAGTACCCATCTAGAATAATTGTTCTTTGGATACGCACTTGATACATATGCTTCTTGGAAACTTTCCATCGTAATGGAAGGGTCAATATAAACTGGATATTTTCGCTCAGGAGCTTGCAGCCATTTCGGATCCGCTGTAATGGTTACATTGTATGTATTGTTTTCTTGTTTCTCTAACGTATACTTTACATCTTCTGAAATTGGTGCTTCATTCGATTCAGGATGTATATTGGAATCTGTCATAAACGGTTTTGGCAATGTAAACACAGTCTTTTGCTTATCATCTACCATCAAAATAGAACCGTCTTCTTCTAACTTCGGTGTCAATGTGGTTTGTAATTGGAAGGTAAAGATATGATGTCCTGTATATTCATTCAGAACAATATCTTCTTTTACTTTGTCATTAAACGTAATCGTACGTAAATCGATCTTTGGAAAAATATTTTTATACCAAATCTCATTTTTTTCATACGTAGCTGCAACTTGTGATGGCTGGAGTTGTTCTTTCTCACCCTTTGCATCTATTAATTTATAGATAACTTTGTGACCATCTGCTTCAAATGTTGCATATTCTTTCTGTTCTAACTTTTTTTGAAATGTAGGTTTTAACTTTGTTGTTTTTGTCGCAATGGTTTGTGAGGATTTTGCGACAAGCTCTGGTTGAATCTCTTCTAGCTTCCCATTTTTCTTTGTATGTATGGGCTCTGTATAGACTTTCTTTGTAAATGTTCCATTCTTGTTGTCAAACACTTTTTCATGTTCGGTTCGTTCTTCTACCACTTCAGTAGGTTTTCCGTCTGATGCTTGCTTCTGTTCAGGCGGTTTTTTTGCCTGTTCTGTAGAAGAAACTTTGTTTTCCTGCGCTGGTTTTCCATTGTTCATCGTTTCTGCGATTGCCTCCATCGGAATAGAAGACACAATTAACGCCATCACGATAAGTTGGATTACATACCGATACCATCGCCTTTTTCGTTTTTCCTTTTTCATACATTCACCTCGCCAAAATTTTCTATATCTTACAAAATAAAATATAAAAAATAATATATATAAAGTAAACATTTTTTTATATTAGAAAAATATTTATCGATAATTTTGAATATTTCCTGACATTTGTTATAAATATATTGAAAATTATTACTTTTTTTAGTAAAATTCTTTTTTGTTTTAAAAAAATTACACATTGTATACTAATAATTCAATAAAAATTTTAATGATGAAAGAAAGGTAGACTTATCATAGCAGGCCTTTCTTCCTTTACTTTTTGCAAAAATCTTATAGGGGTACAGCCGAGATACGTGTAAAAATAGGTCATAGTCTTACTTTTATTTCCAACCATGACCTATTGGGGGACTGACGGCCAAATGCGGATTTTATACGCTAAGACGGTTTCCAAAAGTGAAATATCATCTTTGCTACTGTAAAAAACAACTAGCTCCTCAAGAGGAGCTAGTTAACGTAAAATTCGTTAGCGGAAGTTAAAATTATCTTTTTTGATAGATACAAGAAATTAAGAACTGGTCCTTACTCAAGAAAAGCACCCGTTAATTCAATAACCATCTCACATAATTTTTTTCAATAACCTTACCATAAATGGTGTCTTTAATGTCTCTTTTATTAGTGAATTTTTGTGTTTCATAAAATTATTGATCTGTTTTTTTCTATTTGGAACCATTAACAAAGGTAATCTACTAGGATTAAACCATCCAATTTTTGCAGTTTCAGGTCCATTATTTATTGGTTCTCCTCCTAGTAATTTTCCTGAAAATATATGTTGCATATCATCGTATTCAGGTTGGTGATATTCTCCTATTTTACGTTCAATAGCAATTATATAGCCCGTTTCTTCTTTAGCTTCTCTTATAGCACACTTATCTAACTGTTCATTCTCTTCTAATGTTCCCCCAGGCAAATCCCAGATAGGATAATCATTTCGTTTAACTAGCAATATTTTGCCTTCAGTATTATTAATAATAGTAAAGCACCCTGTGGTTTTTGTAGTATTCATTATAAATATGATCTCCTTAACTTATTCAATTGCCAACTAACTTGTACTTCCCTTTGTCTAATAAAATTTCCTTCTTACGGAATTAAATTGGTCCTTTAATGGAACAACATAAGATGAATATCCTATACAAATCCAGTTAACATAACGCAACATTATGAGAAGCAAGGAAAACGCACAAACCTTTTCTATCATTGGATTTGTGCGTTTTCTTTTTCTATCATTCTATGCATGATTTTATACATTGTAGAGATATTGGGGTTTTTCAAGTTTACAAGCGTTCTGTATTAGTGCAAAAACCTGTATAGAATTCTGTATAAAAAAAGCCTGCATATAAGCAAGGCTTTTTCTATTTCCAAAATTGCCACCACTTTTTTTGTTGGGTGGCTGCAATCAATTTTTTAGTCTCCTGGTTTTCACGGATCATAGCCATTAGGTTTTGATCACGTTCATCCATTCTTTGAATCACAGCTTTTTGAAAATCCTGTTGTTGTTTTTGCTGTTCAGATCACCATTCTTTTAAACATCTAAACATTTGAACTAAACACTATTCAAACAATTAAACACTTCTACATCTAACAAGGGTTTCCTTGTTTTTTTGTTTAGATAGCTGTTTGATAATATACGACTAGTTTAACATCTGAACGAGCAATTGATTTTCTTAAAAGATAAATTTAACTTCTGCTAAGCGAGGGTACGTTAACTAGAGTATATTTTCTTTATTTTTTTGTATAATTTTAATATATTTACTAATAGATGATAATGGAGAGGAATTTGAGAAATGAAATTTTATGAATGGAATAAACAAATTCAAGAAATATTTCATCAATATCCTACGCAAGATGCAGACATTTTTACTGTCATCGCTTCTGTTTTAGCCATTTTTAAGTTTGTTAGGGATTAAAAAAGCATCTATTTAGATGCTTATTTATGTTTAAAGATAAATAATAAGATTTTTTGTTCATAGTTTCTATTATCTCTTTATTTACAGTATTTTGAATGTATACTTTTGTTGTATATTTTGAGGGTATCAAGGGATTTGGTGTAGAGCCAATATTTTAGGAGATATGAAAGTAAACTAATATGCAAAAGTTTACTTTCGTTTTTATAAAAAATAAACAAGAACTTGTGGGAATACTACAGGTTCTTGTTTAGATAAAGGACAGAAGTATCTATTCCTTTTCTAGCCAAGCAATAGGAATTTCTTTTTCACCAGCTACTTCAAACTGAATTTCTCCATTTACTTCAAAAACCCGTTCAATAATGGGTATTGTAATCATTTTATTTTCCTTTATTTTTCTCTTTCGTACTAGTTCTAAGTCGATAATATTCATGATGAAATCCCCTTTTGTGTATGTAAGACAGAGAAAAAAAGCACCCACATGAGTACTTTTTTAACTTGAATCACCATTTTACTTTTTGAGCTGTTACTCTATGTATATTTTACCATATTTATCTATAACATTTGTTGATAAAGTTATTTTATTCCAATTTTTGATGATTTATAAGTGTACGTATCAGGGACATAGTTTTTGAGACATTCGTAAAAGTATACATTTACGGATTGTTCCCGTACTAACTCTATAAATTTGCTATAGTTTTGTTGGAAGTTTTATACATAAAGATGGAGGGAGGAAATAAATTGGGACAAGTACGTGTTGATCCGGGTAAATTAGAAGCAGCTGCGGATTCCATATCACGAAACAGAGAAGCTATGGAAAGAGTAATTCGAGAATTTTTACAAGTCACGTTCGAATTACAGATGTCTTGGGAAGGGATAGCACGACAACAATTTTTCGATGAGTTTTTCTCAAAATGGAAATAACATATATTGTACGATATAATTATTGTGATTATTCTATTTATTTAGAAAATGAGGTGATTGTTTGATTGAAATTAAACGCTGCCTTCTTGATAAAATTCACGAGTCAGATTATAAAAATATAAAGGAATTATACATGAATCAGGAAGTAAGAAAATATCTTGGAGGCCCCCGTAAAGAAGACACAATGAAAGATGTTTTAAATAATATGTTAAACCCAGGTACGAATTGTTGGTACTGGGTAGTTAGGGAAAAGCAAACAAATGAGTTCATGGGTATAGTATCTCTTGACCCTCATCATATTGGAAATGATATTGAAGTGTCTTATCAATTTCTACCACAATGGTGGGGGAGCGGTTATGCAACCGAAGTAGTAGAAGCAGTAATAAATTATGCTTTTACTGAATTAAAATTACCAAAGATAATTGCAGTAACTCAAATGGCTAACACACCTTCTCGTAAGCTTTTGGAAAGGTTACATATGAAACTAGTTCAAACATATCACAGATTTGGTGCTGAGCAAGGGGTATACGCCATTGAAGCACCACCAACTAACTAATATCGATACGGGAATCAACAAAAACCAAGGTGTTCTCATATAAGTAAATAAAAAACACTTGAGGGTCTTTTATGGGCAACAAGTGTTTTTTATTTTAAGATTACAACATAGGATTAAGCCATAATATTTTCTGTTGGAGGGGGATTCAGTGGAATACTGGGAATACAACGAATTATTTGAAGCAATCAAAGAGGACTATAATGAATTTTTAAGTTTAAATAGAGGATATAGAGAGGCAATAGCGAGACTAGTCGATGAATACTGGAATTTAGGTAAGATAGAGGATGTTGTGGTAGATACTGCAATAGGAGAGATTTTAATTACTCATGACAAAGTTTTCGTTGGTACTGCTGAAAGGATAACAAAGTGTTTAAGTATGTTTAACTCGTTAGATGCGAAAGAGGAGTTAACTAAAGAGGAAATTGCAGATTTGTCTAATAGAATAAAAAAAGTATTGGAAGGGCTAAAAAAGGTAGAAATGGATTATAATCCATATGCTGGATAGTTTTTGAGAAAAGGCTTCTCAAAGGTAGAAATACAGTATAGGATTTGCGATAAAAATGGTCAAATTATTGAAGAAAAAAAGCTAACTAAATAAAGATTTAGATTATGTGAAAAGTTTGGGTGAAAAATGATGAAAAAACACGATATAGATGAGCTAGAGAAGCTGCAAAAACAATTATCAAGTAACATTTCTTTAAAAAATACATTTAAACTAACGGATATAAAATTAGTAGCGGGAATAGATATTGCTTATTGGTCTAATGAGGGAATTGACTATGGAGTCTGCTGCATTGTTGTGTTTGATTATCTTACAAAGGCAATTATTGAAGAAGTTCATCATATAGACAAAATTGAGTTTCCTTATATTTCTGGTTATCTAGCATTTAGGGAATTACCATTAGTGCTTGATACAGTTAAAAAATTAAAAAATTTTCCAGACTTATATATGTTTGATGGAAATGGTTATTTACATAATCGTCATATGGGGATCGCAACGCATGCGTCTTTCTATTTAAAAAAGCCAACGATTGGAGTAGCCAAAACGTATTTAAAAATAAATAATGTTGATTTTATCGAACCTGAAAATGAGTTAGGTTCGTATACTGAAATCGTTGTAAATGAAGAAGTTTATGGAAGAACGCTAAGAACTAGAGAAAATGTAAAACCAATTTTTGTTTCTTGTGGTAATTGGATTGATTTAGATACTGCTACCCATGTCGTTTTGCATTTTGTAGAAAAAAATAGTCGTTTACCTATTACAACAAGATACGCAGATTTAGCTACTCATGAAGTAAGAAGAGAGGAACTTTCAAGGATAAAAAAGTAAGTACAGTTTCAAAAGCTAATAAAGAAAGACACTTCTTTAGATGAATATAAATTATGACAATGAAAAGAGCTAATGTTTCAAATAAGAAACATTAGCTCTTTTTTGATTCAAGAAATTGAAGGTAAGCACCAAACGCTAAGTACTCCCAGTGAATGATGATACTTTTAAAGGTGTATGATGTTAGTGGTGGAGGACAAGAGTTTGGAATACCCAAGCCTCGACATCCTGACTTTGAAGAAACTCTCGAAAAACCTAATCAGTATTTATCGGAAGTCCTTTAGGATAAGAATCTGTTGATTTATCGTATAAGCTATTTTAAGCTGTTGTAAACCAATAAACGGCAAAATAACTTTCTTCCGTTTCCATGACAAAAAATTCATCATTCCATTCTGGTTCATAAGCATAAGCCATTCTGATTCCTTCAATAGGGAACTCGATAGGTTTAATAAGAGGAGCATATCTGTTTCTTAATTCTATGAATTCTTCTTGGGATATTGCTTTCAATTCTTCTTGTTCCGCTCTAATTTTTTTTTCAAATTCCCACATAGGCATATCTTCAATGTGTTTTCCTTTATACCAAAACCAATGCATATTTCTTCGTTCAATGAATATGCACTTTGCTGCGAAATCTTCCAAGGTTTCAATCGTGTCGTAACTTCTTTTTCCTTTACTATGTTCAAAAACATATATTGTCTCTTCACCGCATTCTGATAATTCATCATCTTCTATTACAAAATATTTCACATCTAACATCTCCTAGCTTCTTATCTTGTGAATACTCAATATCTTTTTGAAAGAAAAATAATGTATACCATATTCATCAAGGGTAAAAACTTTTTCTCTTCTAAGATCTTTATGCAAGAATGGATATATTTTTGTTTTATTATATAAATCCATTTTAATTCTTTGACATATAAGTCGCTGCTATGCAGAATACCCCATGACCTGCACATGCTTTCTTCTTTTGTTTTAAACCTTGCATGTGTCAGAAAAAGGACCTGACCGTTTCTATGCATGGCCAAATGCTCTCGCCCGCCTAAAAAGAAAGCGGGTTTTTATATCAATTTTTTAATTTGTATTTATGTAGGTATATCTTATTGGTGTATTATGTAAAATTTGTATATCCGCTAGTTAGTCTAACACATTATTTTCATACAATCTAATGTAATTAAATTATGAAATACAGAAGCTTTAAGATTAATAGACGAAAAAGATAAGATTTTTCAGAAGTGCTAATAATTGCCAAAATTTTGATTAACGAGTATAATGAAATCAATAAGTAATAAAAAGAAAAGGGCAGTGTAGGAAAGAATTTCTTCGCCTGTTAAGCGGTAGGTCGCAGGTTCGAATCCTTGCCTCCCCCGTCGTTTTATAAACATAGGGGGAGTAGCTCAGTTTGGTAGAGCAACATATTGAGTCTTTCCGCCTATCTCCCTTTTCTTCGAATCTATAATTCATACTTTATAGATTTGGGCAGTGTAGAGAAGGATTTCTTCGCATTAAAAGCCGTGTGTCATGGGTTCGAATCCCATCCTCTCGATTTTGGGAGGTAGCTCAGTGGTAGAGCAACGTAACGAGCCTTTTCGCTTATCTCCCAAATCTTTAAACATTACATATAACAGGAGCAGTGTAGATAGCTCATACTTCGTTTGCTAATATGAAACGCTATCGATGCGGTAAGTTCCGCACCGAATTAGTACTTTTCTTTGATTCATAACACTAAGCTAAGCGTCATATAGGAGCTGGGTTTGCGGGGCTCGATTCCCGTTTCTCTGAATAAATTGTCAAAGCAGTTTAACTGTTCCTGTTTCCGATAGTTCCGAAGTGTTAGGAATGAGTGAAAAGAGCAACGTATATACGTTGCCTTTTTTATTTGTATTTCAACCAGTAGTGTCAAAAAATCTCTGGGGGTAGATCATAATGTCAAAGTTTAATCATTCTTCTCAAGGAAGCCGTCAAACGTATACAAAAGAGGGCGGAAACGCTTATAAAATGTATGATAAAGATAAATTAGTTACGATGGTATTAACATCTTTCTTTAATGAGCCAAAATTTTATGGCGATAACAGTGGAGAATTAGTTACTACTGCAAAACAAATCATGGACAGAGACCCTAAATTTGTTGCAAATTTAGCAGTGTATGCACGTGAAGTGTTCTACATGCGTTCTGTTACACATGTCTTAGCAGTGGAACTTGCTAACCACCCTGAAGGTCGTAAATATGCTCGTCAAACGGTTTCTCGCATTGCACAGCGACCGGATGATGTAACAGAAATGATGGCATATCAATTAGGTGTATATGGCCGGAAAAATCCAATTCCAAACTCTTTGAAAAAAGGGTTGGCAGATGCCTTTGCTACGTTTGATGAATATCAATTAGCAAAGTACAATAGGACAGGAAAAGACGTTACATTGAAAGATGTATTTCGTTTAGTCAGTCCATCTGCAAAAGAAGGAACAGAACGTTACGAACTTTATAAGCGTTTGTTAGAAAACACACTACAAGTACCATATACGTGGGAAACACAACTTTCCCAAAAAGGAAACAAAAAAGAAGTATGGGAAGAATTAATTGATAGCGGGAAAGTGGGGTATATGGCCTTACTTCGTAATCTTCGCAATATCGTAGATTCAGATGCAGCAAATATTGATACAGTATATAACATTCTTCGCGATCCTGAGAGAGTAAAAAAATCAAAACAATTACCATTTCGTTTTTTCTCAGCCTATCGCGTCGTGCAAGAAAAATTACCACAAGCAGGAAGTGAATTGTTAGATGTATTGAATGACGCAATTGAAGCATCTGTTACAAACATGCCAAGGGTATCAGGAACAACATTTATGACAGCAGATATCTCAGGCTCTATGACATATAATTCTGTCTCAAAAGATGGAACCGTTACATGTGCAGATATTGCTACACTTATGATGGCAATGGCACACTCTTTCTGTGATAATTCGATTACATCTGTATTCGCAACGGATTTCAAAGTGATAAATGTTTCTACTCGTTCTGGCATTTTAGAGAACATGAACACATTTTTATCAGAAGTTAATAAACACGGATATGGAACAAACTTATATCTTTCTATCCAATATTTATTAGATAACAAAATCAAAGTTGACCGCATCCTTGTCTTCTCTGATGAGCAAGTGTACGGAGATGAATATGAAGGCAATTCTTTACAAATTCTTCTTGAAACATATCGCCGTGAAGTTAATCCTGATGTTTGGGTTCACTCCTTCAATTTAAATAGTTACGGTAACCAACAATTCGTAGGTGGGAAAACAAACTTAATCGGTGGTTGGAGTGAAAAAAGCTTGGATTTCATCCGTTATGCAGAAGAAGGAACAGGTTCTCTTATCTCAGCTATTGAAAACTATCAATAATTTTGTTACAACATCTTTATTCAGAAGTATAGATTGGAAGGTGATTCACCAAATGAAGTTTGGTGAAAATATTCATTTAGTAGAAGAAGTAATGGACTTTATTCATAATAGTAAGATCTTTAATAATAAAAATGTTAATACTACTGATATACAAGTAATAAATGACTTTGATGAGGCACAAAATTTTGCTTGGTCACAAAACTTAAGTGAAGTGGATACGGTATGGGAGGATGTTAAATCACTAGAAACAGAAAGTATCATAGAAAAGGTCTATCATTTAGGTTTAGCTTTGCAGCAAGAAGAATTATATGAATATTTTGGTGGCTATGAGAATTACGCTAATCATTTTCTACCCTTTGATTACATAGGTATTCATGAAGAAGTTGAAGGGGACCTCACAATGTGTGCTTTAAACCGATTGGTGAATGGAAAAACAGATAATTTTTATGAAAGAATTTTTGATATATATAAACAGGGAGGATGGCCTTGTGGGTGGAAGGATACATATCCTGATGGGGAAATGATTGTGTTTGTACCATCCACCAGCCATAAATAAGTAATGAACAGTATCATCAAAACCTTGATTGGCTATATGCCTTTCAAGGTTTTTTTATTAAAAAATAAATAGGAAGAATGTAGGCAATAGTAGAATGCTTAAAGAAAATGAATCAATTAGAACTATTTCGCAGCGATTTGATCAAACTTTTTTATAAAGATACAGAAGTGTAAAATTGGAAAAATAATATAAATAATAGTAAGATATGGTTGTTATGTCCGAATCAAGCATACTGTGAAAATAATCAATACATCTAGTTTTAAAGGGGGAATTAATTTGGAAAGAAGAAGTAATAGAATTATTAATCATTTTCGAAGTTTATTAGTTATAAGTCTATGTTTCTTTTTAGTCTTTTTGGGTAGTAACAACTCAAAGGCTGAAACAGTTTCTTCTATAGCATTACATGCTATAGATGTAGAAGCTTTCACAAATAAAGTAATTCCAGAGAAAATGAAAGCAGAAAATGCACCTGGTGTAGCTATTGTAGTTGTCAAAGATGATCAAATTCTATTTCAAAAAGGGTACGGTTTTTCCAATAAAGAACAGAATATTCCCATTGACCCCAAAAAAACAGTTTTTCGATTAGCGTCAGTATCAAAGGTTTTTACTGCTAGTGCTGTAATGCAGCTAGTTGAACAAGGAAAAATCGATTTAAATAGAGATATAGTAAATTATATGGGGGGATTAAAGTATCAAAATAACATGGGTGAACCAGTTACAATGAACCATTTACTCACCCATACAACAGGTTTTGATTACGTAGATCCTAGACCAGGGGATATTCATTATCAAACTAATGAATATACAAAACTTAAAGATTATGTAGAAGAAAATATGCCCACGGTAGTAAGAAAACCAGGAGATACGTACACATATGATAATTTTGCTTCTATGCTTCAAGGATATATTGTTCAAAATTTGACAAACACACCTTTTTATAAATATATGGCTTCAAATATTTTTTACCCTTTAGAGATGCAAAATAGTA
This sequence comes from Bacillus sp. NPDC077411, assembly GCF_044543425.1. Taxonomy (NCBI): domain Bacteria; kingdom Bacillati; phylum Bacillota; class Bacilli; order Caryophanales; family Bacillaceae; genus Bacillus; species Bacillus sp. NPDC077411. The sequence continues at coordinate 175,657 of NZ_JBITWA010000008.1, forward strand.
GTTTTGTTATGACTAATTTTATCAAAGATAAGCTTGCAACAGGATACGATGGAAAAGGTAATGCCATCCCATTTTATGAAATAAGACCGACGGACATGCCACAAGGAAGTATGTTTTCCACAGGAAGTGATGTAGCCAATTTTATGATTGCTCAATTGAATGGTGGTAAATTTAAAAATAAACAAATACTAAAAAAAGAAACTGTTCAAGATATGCAAAAAACAAAATTTGCGTTACATCCAAAATATCCAAATATGGCATATGGATTTGAATTCTTTTCACCGCAAAGTCATAATGGTCAATATGTTTTTGGAAAAGGTGGAAATATACCAGGGTTTTCTTCTTTAATGTGGTTAATTCCTGAACATAAAATAGGTGTTTTTGTTGTTACGAATAAAGATGGCTCGTCACTTCCTTATGAATTATTTGATGAATTTATGAATCACTATTTTCCAGACAGAACGAAGCCAGAGTATTTAAAACCTAGCGAAGAAGAGTTAAAGAAATTTGAAGGTGTTTATCGTGATTTGCGGGTAAAAAATCTTATTACACATGTAAAAATAAGTGAAGGAAAGTTATTTGTAAGTGATAAAGCATATGGTAAACAGGAATTAAAACAAATAGATCCTTTACTATTTGAAGATGAAAAAGGTAATTATATGGCGTTTAAACTTCACACAGATGGCACTGTAAAAGAAATGATACACTGGAACTCTGGTAGTTCAGCTGTGAAATTAAGTGAGCCTAAGAGATTTCAAGATGTAGAGGCAAATCATCCATATGCTAAATTTATAGATCCTTTACACCAATATGAGATATTAAAAGCAAATAAGGAAGGAAATTTTGTTCCTGAAGCCCCTCTTACACGTGGAGAATTTTCATATTGGTTATCTCAAATTGCTTACTTTACACCACCTTCAAAAAAGGACCCTGTATTTTCTGATGTAAAGGGCCATCAGTATGCATCCCATATTCAAAAATTATATGAACTTGGTATTTTATACGAAAAAGAAGGGGAACAATTTTATCCAGATCGCGCTATTACTAGACAAGAAGCAGCATGGATTGCTTGGCATTATTTAAAAATGCTAGAAGCACCGCCAGCAGACGCTACTTTAAAGGGGGAAACTGATGATTGGGCAATAGAGTCTGTCAAAAACATTGTAGGTCATCGTTTAGTTGGACCTGAGGTTATATATAATGAAGATGGATCAGCAGATTATTTATCGAAACAAATAATGAAACGACAAGAGGCAGCTGCTTTGTTATTTTATGTTATGTTATCTAGTTAATTTGCTTCAAATATAGATTAACAAAAATACTGTAGTCTCGGAGAAAGGCACTTAAAAAGTGCCTTTTCTTTATGAAAAACTCCAACGCTAAGTGTGGGAGCTTTTCATAAACATATAGGAATGGGATGAATAAAGATGTCATACGGTCACTATAACGTGATAAAATTTATAAATTTGAAGCTATTGTATGACGAGACTTGTCGGAGGGTCTTTATTCTATGTCGAATCGCCGATATATTCTAAAGAACGATCAATATCGCATTATCGATTGATGGAGATAGGGTATGAGAATGTTAATCAACATGATAAAAGGACTGCGGGGCAGTCCTTTTAAACATGTTCATCTGCCTGATCTAGCAAATTTGCCAGTATCATGCTATTCTCTTGGTCGGCATCGTACTGCACAATATCGTCATACTCAAACAGTTCGAAGGTTTCATCAAATTCCTGCTTCATGAAGTTGATAAATTCTTTAATGTTTTCTCCTATTTCTTGATTACGGCGAAACTCCATCATAATTGCTCTAAATCGGTGAGGTGGAATTTCGCATTTAATGTGATACGATTTGCTAATGCCAAAAGAATCTTTTGCATCGTATAAGTTGTATGTATACACCAGAGGGTCATCTCCTTTCTTATATGATGTGTATATTGTTCCATGATTGGATGAAATATTCATTGGTTACTAAAAAAGAGTCACTATTATGCTGTAAATTGATAATCCAATGAAAGCCGGAATACCGACAATAACAATTTGTTTGACATTTTCATACGCTTTCGGTTCTACAAGGGGAAGCTCTTCTTCCTCCATTTGTCGATATTGTTCTCGTTTCATATGATCCCGCCTTTATCCCGCTATTTTGGGGCAGTAATACTCCCACCTCAAAATTCAGCGAAAGCATTGTCCAGCACCAGTGGCTAGAATGTTCGGTGGCTTCGCTTCTTCCTACGAGGTAAAAAACCCTTCTACGTCAGAAGCTCCATCCTCCTCACATTCTGAACGAGCCACTTCCGCTTTTCTTAAGAAGTTATGTTGGAGATAAACTGCTGGCATGCGCCCGATTGGTGAGGGCTGATAATCAGTGGGGGATGAAAACCCCTCTACTGATAGAAGTTTCACTTTATGGTTGTGTGATAATATATTCAACCAAAGCGGTTTGTGACAGTGGTGATTTTACTGAATTTAAAATAAATCTTGAATATTCAGTATATTTGTATTATTATTGGTTTATTATCGGATGACAGTGATTAGCCTCCCTGCAAGCCCGAATATTGCTATGTTGAATTTAATAGTGAGCAATTGGCTTCTTTCCACTTGAACTTCCTTAGCAGGAAGACGAGCCATAGGGATAGAGACAGTAAAATCCAGTGTAATTCTTTACATTGTTTTTCTGGCTCTTTTTATTGTTTCTATAAATAGGATTTTTAGAAAGCGTTATCAATGCCGGGCAATTATGTATGCTAGAAGGATTTGTGAAAATCAATATGTATAGGTTGGTGATCTTTTTGGGCAAAGAAAAAAATGAATTGCAAAAAGACTTAAAAACCAGGCATATAACAATGATTTCAATTGGCGGGGTTATTGGAGCGGGATTGTTTGTAGGGAGCGGGACAATTATTCAATCAACGGGTCCAGCAGCAATCTTGTCTTATATTATTGGTGCTTTAATGGTTGTACTTGTGATGCGGATGTTAGGGGAGATGGCTGCGGTTAATCCTGATAGCGGTTCTTTTGCAACGTATGCTCATAAGGCAATTGGACCGTGGGCAGGTTATACAATTGGTTGGTTATATTGGTTTAACTGGGTCATTATTATCGCAATTGAAGCGGTATTGTTAGGGGCGATGGTCACTAATTGGTTCCCTTCTATACCAGCGTGGATAGCTAGTCTTTTCATGATTATGTTGATGACGATTACGAATATTTATTCTGTAAAGCTATATGGAGAGTTTGAATATTGGTTAGCTTTTATTAAGGTTGCGGCGATTCTTATCTTTTTAGGGTTAGGAATTGCGATGATTTTTGGCATTGTCCCTGGTGTGGACAGGCCGAATTTTTCGACAATCGCTGAAAACGGGGGCTTTTTTCCAAAAGGGATTGTTCCTGTATTGTTGAGTGTTGTATTTATTTCCTTTTCTTTATCTGGGGGTGAAGTAGCTGCTATTGCGGCGGGGGAATCGGAAAATCCAGAGAAAAATGTTATTAAAGCAATTAACAGTGTAGTATGGCGTCTTATGCTATTCTTCGTAAGTTCTGTAACAATTTTGGTTATTTTTATCCCGTGGAACAATGCGGAGTTATTGAAGCTTCCTTATGCAAGTTTGTTCCGGATGGCAGGAGTGCCTGCTGCTGCGGAAATTATGAACGGGGTTGTGTTCCTGTCCTTGCTGTCTGTTTTAAATTCAGGGTTATATACAAGTTCTCGCATGTTATTCTCGCTTTCGAAAAAGGGAGATGCTCCTCTTATTTTTTCAAGATTAAACAGTAAAGGTGCACCAATTTGGGCGATAGTGGCAAGTGTATTATTTGCATTCATTTGTGCAATGCTGAAGTTTATATCTCCTGATAAACTATTTGCCTTTCTAGCAAATAGCTCAGGCGGCGTTACGATGCTTATGTATATGTTTGTTGCGGTGTCTCATATTCGCTTAAGACGAGAAGCGGAAAGAGAAGGCGCAGGGAAATTAAAAGTGAAAATGTGGTTATTCCCTTATCTCACATACGCAACGCTTCTAATGATTGTTACGATATTTGTTTCGCAAGCATTTATCGCGGATATGCGCATGCAATTTTATTTGACGATTTTAGCTGCTGTTGTGGTAATAGTATCCTATTTTCTAAGAGTTAGAAATAAGCCAGCAGCTGTTAAGGATGATAAAGCGGGATTTCCAATTTTAAAAGGTTCGGAGATTGGTTTAGAGAAGGACTAAGTCGTATGCAATACAAAATAAAAAATGAAAAAAGGGGTATGTTTCAATGTTAAAGGACAATATTGTAACTACAAAATCTGCTATTTTACATGAAAGAAGAAAAAATGCGGTACCTGCGGGTCCATATAATATTACGCATTTGTATGTTCAATCAGCAAAAGGAGCCATCATTACTGATATAGATGGTAACGAATTAATCGATTTTGCAGGCGGGATTGGGATGCAAAATATCGGGCATTGTCATCCGAAGGTAGTAAAAGCGATTCAAGAGCAAGTGGAATCTTCCATTCATACTTGTTTTCATGTAGCACCGTATGAAAGTTATGTTGCGTTAGCTGAAAGATTGAATGAATTAACGCCGGGTAATTTTAAGAAAAAAACAATGTTTGCAAATAGCGGAGCGGAAGCGGTTGAAAATGCTGTGAAAATTGCTCGGAAAGCTACGGGGCGCAGTGCGATCGTTTCGTTTGAGCGTGCCTATCACGGACGGACACTGATGACAATGTCTCTTACGAGTAAAGTAAAACCTTATAAACATGGATTTGGTCCGTTTGCACCAGATGTATACAAGCTGCCTTATCCGTATTATTACCGCGCAGAAGACGGGATGACGACTGAAGAAGTGGATGGGCAGATTTTAGCGTATTTCGAACGTTTTATGTTAGAGGAAGTAGCAGGTGATAACATTGCAGCAATTATTTTGGAACCGCTTCAAGGTGAAGGTGGGTTTATCGTCCCAACTGCTACGTTTATACAAGGAGTAAGAAACCTTTGTGATAAATATGGAATTGTCATGATTGCAGATGAAATTCAAACGGGCTTTGCTCGTACAGGAAACTTGTTCGCAATGGATCACTTCGGGGTAGCTCCTGATTTAATGACATTTTCAAAGTCAATTGCTGCAGGGATGCCGCTTAGCGCCGTGACAGGAAGAGCGGAATTAATGGATGCGCCAGGCCCAGGACAGCTTGGCGGCACTTTTTCAGGAAGCCCGGTTGCTTGCGCGGCTGGCCTAGCGGTTTTAGATGTAATTGAAGAAGAAAACTTAGTAAAACGTGCCCGGGAAATTGGTGATCGTATGATGGAAGTATTCAATAGCTGGAAGGAGAAATATGAGTTAATTGGCGATGTGAGAGGCCTTGGTGCGATGACGGCTATGGAACTTGTAAAGGATCGAAATACGAAAGAACCAGCAACAGAAGAAGTGAAAGCAATTATGCAGGAAACTCATAACAAAGGTTTAATTACAATAAGTGCTGGTATTTACAGCAGTGTACTTCGTTTCTTACCGCCGCTTGTTATTACAGATGAACAGCTTGAAGAAGGATTAGCTATTCTTGAAGCGGCAATTGCTAGGGTATCCAAATAAGAAGAAGCAGTCGGAGGTAGGAAAATGAAGTTTTTCAACTATATAAATGGGCAGTGGAAAGAGCCATCTACTCAGCAATATTCAAAAAACTATAATCCGCATAATGGAGAAGTATTAGGAGAGTTTCCATTAAGTTCAGCGGAAGATACACAAGCAGCCATCGCTTCTGCGAAAGAAGCCTTTCATAATTGGCAAAGGTTATCGTTTCAAGAACGGGCCAGTTATTTATGGAAAGCAGCAGCTATTTTAAAAGAACGAGTGACGGAAATCGGTTATGACTTGACGAGTGAAGAAGGAAAAACACTCGCTGAAGGGATAGGAGAGACGAAGCGGGCGATTAGCGTTCTCGAATACTATGCAGGAGAAGCGAATCAGCCGATGGGAGAAATCATTCCGTCGGTCAATCCGAAAACGATGCTCTACAGCAAACGGATAGCAGTTGGGCCGGTAGGGTTAATTACACCGTGGAATTTCCCAATTGCCATTCCGGCATGGAAAATGGCTCCGGCACTCATTTACGGTAATACCGTTGTCATAAAACCGGCAGAAATTACCCCGAAATCTGTATATCACCTTGTGAATGCTTTTCATGAAGCGGGGATTCCTCCCGGTGTTATCAATTGTGTATTTGGGAAAGGTTCAGTAGTTGGAACAGAATTAACAGAAAACCTGGATATAAAAGCAATATCCTTTACTGGTTCTAATAACGTCGGAAAAACAATTCAGCAAACGGCTACTGCGAATGGGAAAAAAGTGCAATTAGAAATGGGCGGAAAAAATCCACTCGTTGTATTAAAAGATGCTGATATTCATAAAGCAGTCGAGATTGCGATCAGAGGTGCATTTATGTCAACAGGCCAAAAGTGCACAGCGACAAGTAGAATTATCGTTGAAGAGGAAATTTATGAGGAATTTCGCAATGAACTCGTCCAGCGTACAGAAGCTTTTACAGTTGGCAATCCATTAGAAAAGGATACATTTATGGGACCATGTGTATCTGAAAACCAGCAGCAATCTGTTTTAGCGATGATTGAAGCAGGCAAGAAAGAGGCTTCACTGCTTTGCGGAGGCAACGTACCAAAAGAAGAGGGGCTACAACAAGGATTTTATGTGTTACCGACTATTTTTGAAGACGTACCTCACGATGCACGCATTGCGAAGGAAGAAATTTTCGGTCCTGTTATTTGTTTGTTTAAAGTGAACAATTATAAGGAAGCGATTTACCTCGCTAATGATACAGAATATGGGCTGAGCGCATCCATTTGTACAAATAATCTAAGCCTTGCCCAGCAATTTATTGATGATATGGAAGTCGGAATGGTTCATGTAAACTCAGAAACAGCAGGAGCAGAGCCGCAAGTTCCGTTTGGCGGCATGAAACATTCCAGCGCTGGACCACGCGAACAAGGGAAAGCAGCTGCAGAATTTTATACAAGAATGAAGACTGTATATGTAGATCAAGTATGATGACAACATAATAATGGGGGATGAACATGCGGAAAGGAACTTTTTTCATGGCAGGGCATGCGAGACTTCCGAAAGGGATGGCTGTGCGCAGTGTCTATGAAACACTAACAATTACGATAGAGGCAGATCACAAATATCATGTAATAATCGAATCGTCATGTACCCTTGCGACAGGACACGGACGGGACTTTATTTCGCAAATTTTAAGAGGATATAGTTTACGAGATGGCATCGAAGACATCATTGAAGAAATTTCCTATCATTATCAAGGAAAAGCACAAAATGCAATTATTAGCGCTTTAAAAGATTTGTACCGCCAATATACAAGTTATGTAAACGGCGAAAAACCGCAGGAGGAGTATGAGGAAATAGATTCGATAAAGTAGCTTTTAAAAACTTCTTTTTTAGGGAGAACGAGAGCATCTGACCACGCATAGAAACGGACAGGTCCCGTTCCTACCACATGTCAGGTTTAAAATATGTTGTATTAAAATGGATATATAAATTATGAAACTGCCGAGTTTATTGCACTTTATTGTTTAAAGAGCATTCGTAAACGAGAGCCAGTTGTATTTCTGCTTATTTGCTGAGCGGAATATAACTGGTTCTTTTATTTTCATAAAATAAGGGGGCAGGAAAATGTCAAAAACAAGTGAAGATCAAGGTAAGAAAATAAATATATTAAGTGAAAATAAAGTTGTTTGAAAAATTATTAAGACCTAAATCGTAAAGTTACCAGTTCTATCTTATAACAACTTCAGGAGTGCTTTGTAAGTTCTTCACTTCCATAAACATTTTTAAGTTATATACAAAAAAACATGCTTTGACATCGTCTAAAGCATGGTAAATTATTAATATAAAACTACTAAGTTAATTTTTAAAATTTATCTATTTATTGAGTTCATTAACTGGAAGAAGTATTCAGGTTTATGAGTTTTATTTAGGCTATACCATGCATGTAATGTATCTGGTGCAAATACATCTAATTTTTTCAGTACTTCCATCGCAAATTCCAGAGGAGCTACTCCTGATGCAGTAACTAAATTCTCACCGGATACCACAGGCCCCATCTCATGAAATTTTTCACCTTTATAATTAGGACAGACCATTTTAATATACGCTAAGTGATTGCTTGTATGCTTTCTAGAATCTAAGTATCCCATATTCGCGAGGCCCTCAGTTGCACCACAAATTGCGGCAACAATAGTGCCGAGCTTTAAAGCTTCGCCAATTTTTCTCAAGATAGGTTGATGAATATCTTCTCTCCAAGTATTCCCTCCAGGTAAAATGAAAAGATCTTTACTCTCAAGAGTACATTCATCGAGGGAAATATCTGGTTTTATGCTCAGACCTCCCATTGTAGTAATAATTTCTTTATTACCTCCTACTGTAACTACTTGTAAAGGTGCTAAATCTTTTTTGAAATATCTTCCTGAGTTTAGTTCAGCAATTAAATATCCATATTCCCAGTCTGACATTGTATTAAATACATAAAGATACACTTTTTTTGTTTGCATCTAGTAACACTCCAATCACAATTGATATAGCCTATTATAAGATAACTTCCCTGACAGCTAACGTCAGGGAAGTTATCTTACTTGATGAAATTTTATTAATTCTGACAGAATTTCAATAAAATTGTTCAATAAAGAGTATCCACCGTTATGTCCTGTGTTTGAAATTATAGGTACACCACTTGTTGAAAGTGTATCAATATAACGATACACAGTCCTTATATGAATCTCTAACTTTTTTGATATTTGCTGTTTCGTTGGACAAATCCTATTTCTCTAGCCAACTGTTCTAAAACATGTGGTGATATATGGCGTTGTAATTCTTTAGAAACGATGGAGTTTATCAAAAATTTCTAGATTCATAAAAAGTGTCATCTTTTCCTATGATTCTACAGAAAGAATAGCGTATTTTTCATTTGAAGGAAATTTAGTTTTGTTAGCTTGATAGCGATGTGTCGGAACCCCGAAAAGAAGTTCCTTTTTTCTGAAAAATGTATATAAATACAAAAATAACGATAAATATCCAAAGGGATTTTATATTCCCTTAATTTATTCCTTTCCATTTACATCAATTATTTATTACAACAGCTTTCACGTCTAAAATAAGGTGTTTCAAAAAAGGAAAATATAAGTATTTTTATACACCTCACCATATCATTCCGGGAATTCTGTCCGTTTAGACACATTTTCGTCGCAATTACCCCCTTTTGCTGTACGCTAAGAGATACTTGTTCAGAAAATCTTATGTTTATGAACAGAGGATAAAACACAATAATATCAACGTTTTCTAGCTATAATCATGTTCATAAAGTGTGTAAACAAATCAATGTTCAATTAAACTTAGGTTTTTATCTGTCTAAATATGTATTCATCTTTATAAAATACTGTAATGATAAGGATTTGTAGTCCTTAGCGTACAATGTTCCCAGAATGATACAGTGACCTCTTATAATGAGTTCCCAATATAATCAATGTGTTAATCGAAGGAACTCTGTGTTATTTTTGATTGTCTACTAACTAATACAGCTTCAAATAATGGACACAATTGCTACATGCCAAGTGTAATTTATTATCCATTCAAAAATTCTGTTTATTCATTCTTTCTAAAAATAAAAAAAACAATAAACTCATAAATATACAAGTTATAATGGGGGCGTCGAGAGATAATCTATTACCTCCGGAGAAAATATCAAACCTGGTTCTGGTGCAAAAATTCTAAAGACCTTGCAAGTAATCTTCTAAAATTGAACATACTGATACGATTACTCTAAAAAAGGTGTGTGATCAGAAGGGAAATTTACATGAAAATGGAAGCGTTATCAGCCGGATCTTATTTTGTTAACAGTACGTTGGTACCTGCGGTGCAACTTAAGTTTTCGTGATGTAGTAGAAATGATGGGGGAACGAGGATTATCCTTGGCTCATACCACGATTAAAGGAGGAATTATTATATGAATGGGAATACTGCAAAAAAAAGAGAATTTCAAGCTGAAAATACTGCAGTAAAAAATGAGAAATATCCAGACCCTAAAAAGTGGCATAAACAGGATACTACCTGGGCATTGAGTCTTTTTGGAACAGCAATTGGAGCAGGAGTACTCTTTTTACCTATTAATGCAGGTGCAGGTGGTTTATTATCATTACTGTTAATTACCGTACTTGC